>NZ_JBHWHV010000005.1:222464-250005 GCF_042732375.1 Streptomyces sp. NPDC059785 | reverse complement strand
GCGCCGCCCGGCACAGCCGGATCAGGAACCTATGATCGGGTCCCAGACGTTGGTCTTGATGAAGTCTCCGCCTTCGTTCAGCAGGTTCTTCGGGTCGTCGACGATCATGAACGTGAAGCTGCCGATCAGCAGGATGGTCACGACGACCATCCACTTGCGCTGGGACTGCGTGAAGAACGCGGCGACGACGGCGAAGACCACCGTGGCCGCCAGGATGGCCTTGCCGATGGTGCTGGTCTTGTCGGTGATCTGGTCGGCGTCCGCGAGGTAGACGTGCATGTCGGCCGCGTTGGCCATGAGCGCGTGGCTGAGCATCTGGATGTCCTGTTCCTCTTCTGCGTGGCGCGCATGGAGCTGTGTACTCGCGCGAGTTGATCGTGGAGGCACTGCGTGGACACGGCACCGGGACTCACCCGAGCGGACCCCCGTCACCGTCGTACCACTATGTATATACGCCTCTTACGGGGTTGCGGATGCGCTGGTCGACGGCTGTTGCGTAGCTGTCGAAGTTGTTGCGCTCGGGTAGGGATCCGGACTGTGGGAGTACATGTCGCCGGTGCCCTCCGAGGGCTGTACGGCGGGTACTTGGTCGCCGCCGACGGAGCCGACCGCGGGGGACGGATCGCCCGCGAAGTACCACTGGCCGTTCCGCTTGGCGATGTCGACGCGGTACGTCGACGTCTGGGCCGCCTTTCCGTCCGCGGTCACCAGCGTCGTGCTGAAGGTGACCGTGCGGCGGTCGGCGTTCGCGCCCTTGCCCGCCACGGGGACGTACACGTCGTCGACGGTCGGGCGCCCGCCGTCCTCCGCGCCGGTGTACGCGCCGCCGAGGCCGAACGACTGGCTGCCGGGCAGCAGATACCGCTCCAGGTTCACGGTGTCGCTCTGCGCCCAGGCGGCCAGGAACGGCGGCAGCAATTCGTTGGTGAGCTCGCGCGCCAGGTCGGTGTCGTTCTGCTGCTCGGACTGCGTGTCCTTGGGCGGTGACGTCAGCCCCGCGCACGGCACGTAGACGGGCGTGGCGCTCAGCCCGAAGGCCGTCGCGCCGCCGCGCTCGGTGGTGAACAGGGGGACCGCCACACAGCGCCAGGAGCCGTCGTCCACCTGGACGGTGCCGCGGACCACGGCCTCGCTCTTGCCGCTCGTCACGACGTCCTCGCTCATCACCAGGTCGATGACGGCCTGTTCGCCCTCCCCGTTCCAGCCGAGCTGCTTGTCGAGCCCGTTGATGGTGTACGGCTGGAGGGCCCTGGAGCGGTCCTCGGCGTGGTCGGTGTCGTAGGTGGCGAAGAGCTTGACCAGGGGTGCCGCCCACATCACGGCGGCGCCCCGCGGGAAGTCCTGCTCGGACGCCTTGACGGCCGCGTCGACCTCGGCCTGCACCTGCGTCTTGCTCGCCTTGCCGTTCAGCTTCACGAAGAGGAACAGCAGCAGCAGGACGCCGAAGACACCGAGGAAGCGGCGGAAGAGGATGCCGCGGCGCGGTCCCGCCCACATCTGGGCCGAGGAGACGCCCGCCCGGTCCGCCGCCGAGGAGCCGGCCTTGGGCTTGGCGAAGGGGTTGTGGAACCAGCCGTTGCCGCTCGGGGGTTCCTCCTCCTTGCCGCCCTTCCGCTTCTTGCCCGCCTTCTTGCCGCCCCGCGGAAGCTGCTCGGTGGCGGGGCCGGTGTCGCCGCCGTCGCCCGGCAGGCGCGAGGTCCCGTTAGCGGGCCGGCCCTGCCCGCCGTCTCCCCCGGTCACCCAGGGGTTGGCCGGAGCCGCCGGCTCCGCGGCCTTCCTGCGGCCGAACAACTTGCGCGGACGGCCGTCCTGCCCGGCGCCGCGGATCAGCATCTCCTCCGTGAGCGCCGGCGTCGCACGCCCGCCCTCCGGCTGCCCGCCGGGCCGCCGACCGCCGACACCGCCGTTCGGAGCATCACCCTGAGGTGGTACTGCCACGGCTCCCCCTCCCGCTGCACCACACCCGGAACGGCCGGCTCGTGCTACGAGACCGTCCGGCAGTCCATTGTATATACACACTCACTATAGGGTGACGGCGTCGGCGGGTCGCCCGGTTCCGCTTCGCGGACCGCGAGGGTTTCGGTGCCCCGAAGTCAAGTACCGATTCGGTCCTCCGATCAAGCGAGTTGCCCGGATTCCCCGTCGGGCACCAGCGCCCGCGGAAGGGTGCGCGGGGCCGGGTGGCCGAGGGCGGTCTCCCGCACCGCCGCCGGGACCGCACGCACCGGCTCCGGGCCCGCGACCGGGCGTACGACGATCAGCGCGACCGTGCCCGTCCGCGGGGTGGACTGCGCGGCAGGGGACGTGATCTTATTCGATCATCTTCGATCACCCTTGGTAACAGGGCGATGCCGCACCGCAGCAGCCGTGTTGCGGACCGTCCTCGGCCTGCCCGCCGGGTGTCCCCCACAGCACGAAGCGAAGTCATGGATGACTCTTCTCGTCCCGACCGCCGGACCCCGGCACGCCCGCGCCCCGTTGCGGGGCCCCGCGCGCCGCGTCTATCCGCCACGCCTCGCCGACGCGGCCGCCGCCTCCATGGCGACGTACGCCATCCCCCTGCTGGTCCTGGCCACCACTGACTCGGCGTCGCTGACCGGAGTGGCCTTCGTCCTGGCCTGGGTGCCGCGGCTGAGCACCTTCAGCGTGGCGGGCACGGTCGTCGACCGGTTCGGTCCCACCCGGGTCTTCCGGCTGGCGGCGGCGGCACGGGCCGCCGTCGTCACGCTCGCCGCGGTCGCCCTCGACACGGTGGCGGACCGCTGGGCCACGGTGGTGGTGATGGTGCTCGCCACCTGCACCGGCGCCCTGACCCAGTTCAGCTACGTCGCCTCCGAGAGCATCGGCGCGGCGGTCAGCCGAGGGGCCGTCGGCGGTGCCCACCGCGTCCAGTCGGTCCTGCTCGGCATCGACCAGAGCGCCGCGCTGGCCGGACCGGCCGCCGGCGGGTTCCTGCTCGAAGGGGCCGGGCCCAGCGGCATGCTCGCCGCCATCGGCGCGCTCTCCCTGCTGGCGGCCCTCATCACCGCCCGGGTGCGGCACAGCCCGCCCGGCCCCGCCGAGCCGGCGGCCCGGGGGATCAGGACCGGCTGGTCGACGCTGCGGGCGCTGCCCGCGCTGGCCGCCCTGGTGACCGGCCTCGCCCTGTCCAACCTGGCGCTCGGCGTGCTTCAGGCCTCGATGCCCGTGATCCTGGTGGACGAACTCGGCCACTCCAGCTCCGACGTGGGCCTGCTCTGGTCCGCCGCGGCGGCGGCCTCCCTGGTGGCGATCACCCTCTGCCGGTTCGCCATCGGCCGCTGGGGTTCGCTGCTCGTCGGCCGGCTGGCCGCCGTCGTCGCCGTGGTGAGCTGTTTCGCCCTCGCCCGCGCCGGTTCGTACCCGGCGTACCTGGTGTTCGTCGCGGTCTTCATGGCCGGTGACGGCGTACTCGCCGTGGTGCTGCGGACCCTGCGCGCCCGGTTCATCCCCGAGCACGTCTTCGGCAGCACCCTGTCGCTGACCGCGCTGATCCTGCTGCTGCCCTACCCGCTGGCCGGCGTCCTGGTCGCCACCACACCGCCCGCCTCGCTCGGCGGCGTGATCGGTGTCTGCGCCGTGCTCCAGTGCGTCGGTCTCGCCCTCGCTTTCGTCCGGATCAAACGGCGGCCCCGGCGCGGCAAGCACCGCCGCGCCCTCCACTGAGAGCCCGGCTCTCAGTTACGTGGTGCGGTGGTGCGGCGGGTCCCCGCGGTGTGCACCAGCCAGGTCAGCGTCAGCATCAGGTCGAGCCGGCCGGCCGGGTCCTGGAAGGAGTGCCCGGTCAGCTCGGCGATCCGGCGCAGCCGGTAGCGCACCGTCTGTTCGTGCACGTGCAGGCGCCCGCCGGTGGTCACCGCGTTGCCGCCGCACTCCAGATAGGCGAGGAGCGTCGCCAGGAGCGGGAGCCGGCGGCCGGCCGGGAGGCCGAGGAGCGGTGCGAGGTACGCGGCCGAGGTGGCGTCGATGAGGTCCTCGGCCCGCGCCGCGGCGAGCAGCGCGGTGTGCTCGGCGGACCGCACCGGGCGGTCGGCCGGGAGGATCCCGCGCCCGACGAGCGCGAGGGTGTGCCGCGCCCAGCGCAGCGACACGGCGGCCCGCGCGGTCGGCACGGTGGGCCCGACGGCGGCCGTACCGACCGGCCCGAGCAGGGCGTTCAGCCGCTCGGGCCCCGGCGAGTCCGGATCGGGGACGAGCAGGTACGGGGCGGTCGGGTCCCAGTTCGCGAGGACGTCCGGCGGGAGGACCCGGCTCGGCGTGCGGCCCTGCGGGGCGGGCAGCAGCGCGACTGCCGCGACCGTCCGCGGCACGGTCCAGCCGGCCGCCCCGGCCTGCGCGGTGACCGCGTCCGCGGCGGGCGGCGGTTCACGGACCAGCAGGTCGCGCAGGCGGTCGCGGTGGTGGGCGCGGTCGTCGGCCATCCGGCCCTGCTGCCGCGCGTACCCCTGCGCGCCCGCGTCCGCCGCCCTGGCCAGCAGCTCGAAGAGGTGGTCGGTGAGCGAGGCGAGGGTCTCCTTCGGCCAGGAGAACCGGTACGCGTCCTTGATGAACCGGCGGCAGGCGACCTGGCTGCTCAGCCGCAGCGCGGTCTGGAGCCGGTCGGGCTGGAAACCGCGCCGGGCCGCCTCGGCGCCCAACCGGGCGTAGAGGACGGCCAGTTCCGCCGAGGACGGGTCGGCCTCGCCGAGGGAGTTCACGAAGTGCGCCACGGTCTCGTCGATGACCTCGTGCACCACGCGGGCGTACTCCGCGTCCGCGGCGGCGACCCCGTCGAAGACGTGCACCCGCACCTCGTACTCGATCTCCTCGATGGCGTCCCTGAGATGCGGCCGGAGCATGTCCGGCAGGGACATGCCTAACGGCGGGTCCGACAGCGACGTACCTGATGGTGAACCGGTCACGGTCACGAAGCCCCTCCGAGTTCCGGGGAGGCGGGCGCGCTCCCGTGGTCCCGTCGTCTTCTCGGATCGTCCTGGCGTGCGACGTACGGGGTCGACTCACCTTTCTGACAACCACGGTTCTTCTTGTTGTCCGTGAGTTCGCGGCGGCCCGCGTGCCGCCGCGGTGTGGAACCGACGCTGATCGTGAGGCAGTCTTCACTGTCGTGGGGAGCTTTCCGTATCAGAGCGAGTCGCCCGACGCCGCCGCTCACATGGTGGTGTGCGGCGACGACGGCCTGGCGCACCGGCTGGCCGCCGAACTGCGGGGTGTCTACGGCGAGCAGGTGACCCTCGTCGTGCCACCGGCCGCGCGGCGCTCGCAGCCGCCGACGGTGGGCCGGGCCCGCGCCTCCGCCCTGCTCGACCGGGTCTCCGCGGCCGTGACCCGGGCGGCCGGGAACGGTGACGCGGGCGCCGGACGCACCACCGAGCCGGGCGGCGCCGAGCGGGTCGTCGAGGCCGGCGAACTCACCGAGACCGTGCTCGCCGAGGCGGGCGTGGACCGGGCCGCCGCACTGGCCCTGGTGTACGACGACGACGAGACGAACATCCGCGCCGCGCTCACCGCCCGCCGGCTCAACCCCCGCCTGCGCCTGGTCCTGCGGCTCTACAACCGCCGCCTCGGCCAGCACATCGAGGCCCTCCTCGACCAGGCGTCCGCGCTGGCGGCAGGCGGCCCAGGTGGCCCCGGCGCCGACGGCGCCGCCACCGGGCTCGACGGCCTCGACGCGTCCACCACCGTGCTCTCCGACGCCGACACCGCCGCGCCCGCGCTGGCCGCGACCGCCGTGGCCGGCACCAGCAAGGTCGTCCAGACGGACGGCCTGATGCTGCGGGCCGTCGAGCGGCAGCCGCCGGGCCCCGGCCAGGTCGCCGACCCCGGCCTGTGCACCCTGGCGCTGCTGTCCGCCACCACCAACGACCCGGCCGGCGCCGACGGCTCCGAGGGCAGCGGCGCCCAGGGCCCGCAACTCCTCCCGGACGAGGACGAGGTGGCCAGGGCGACCGGGCGCGGGACCATCGCCCTGGAGGCGGTCTCCTACTCGGGCCCCGCCCTGCCCGCCGGGCGCACCGGCCTGCCGTTCGCGTCCCTGCTGTCGCGCCGGCTGCGCTGGTCGTTCATCGGTCTGGTGGGCTGCGTGGTCGCGCTCGCGGTGGCCTCCATGGCCGTCACCGGCGAACACCCCCTGCACGCCACCTACCTCACCCTGCTCGACCTCTTCGCCATCAACGACCCGGCGGTCGGCCAGCCCTTCGGCCGCCAACTGCTCCAACTGCTCTCCGGACTCATCGGGTTGCTGCTCCTGCCGGTGCTGCTGGCCGCCGTCCTCGAAGCGCTCGGCACCTTCCGCAGCGGCAGCGCGGTGCGCCGGCCGCCCCGGGGCCTGTCGGGCCACGTGGTGCTGCTCGGGCTCGGCAAGATCGGCACCCGGGTCATGACCCGGCTGCGGGAACTGCACATCCCGGTGGTGTGCGTCGAGTCCGACCCCGAGGCCCGCGGTCTGGCCACGGCCCGGCGGCTGCGCGTCCCGGTGGTCCTCGGCGACGTCACCCAGGAAGGCGTCCTGGAAGCGGCGAAGATCCACCGGGCGAGCGCACTCCTCGCGCTGACCAGCATCGACACCACCAATCTCGAAGCGTCCCTCTACGCCCGCTCGGTACGCCCCGACCTCCGCGTCGTCCTGCGGCTGTACGACGACGACTTCGCGACCGCCGTGTACCGCACCCTGCGGGCCGCGCACCCGCACGCGCTCACCCGCAGCCGCAGCGTCTCGCACCTCGCGGCGCCCGCCTTCGCCGGGGCCATGATGGGCCGGCAGATCCTGGGCGCCATACCGGTCGAACGGCGGGTGCTGCTGTTCGCCGCCGTGCGGGTCGGCAGCCACCCCCAGCTCGCGGGACGGACCGTGGGCGAGGCGTTCCGCGCCGGGGCGTGGCGGGTGCTCGCGCTGGACACCGCGGCCCCGGACGAGGACGGCGACGGGGACGACCCGGCGGCGTCCGGCCCGGACGACTCCCCCGACACGGACCGTACCGCCGGCCGCCCGGGACGCTCCGGGCCGTCCGGTCTCGTCTGGGACCTTCCCGCGACCTATGTCCTGCGCCCCGAGGACCGGGTGGTCCTGGCCGCCACCCGCCGGGGCCTCGCGGAACTCCTCGGCCGCCGCTACCGCCGGCGGACGACGAGCCAGGCCCGGCCCTCATGAGCGCCGGGCCCCGCCGTACGAGGCCACGCCCTTACGACTCCGCGGTTCCGGTGCCCGCCGGCAGGTGGCGCCGGGCGAAGTCCAGCTCGAGTCCCACCTGCTTGATGCGCTCGTCGACGACGAGCGACCCGTGGCCCGCGTCGTACCGGTACACCTCGTGGACGGCGGCGCGGGCGGCGAGCCGGTCCACGTAGTTGTCCACCTGGCGGATGGGGCAGCGGGGGTCGTTCACCCCCGCCGAGATGTAGACCGGGGCCCTGACCTCGTCCACGTACGTCAGCGGGGACGAGGCCGCGAACCGGTCGGGGACCTCCTCGGGGGTGCCGCCGAGCAGCGTGCGGTCCATCGCCTTCAGCGCCTCCATCTCGTCGTGGTACGCCGTCACGTAGTCGGCGACCGGCACGGCGGCGATGCCCACGGCCCACGCGTCGGGCTGTGTGCCCAGGCCGAGGAGCGTGAGGTAGCCGCCCCAGGAGCCGCCGGTGAGGACCAGCCGGGAGGGGTCCGCGAGACCGGACGTCACCGCCCACTCGCGGACGGCCGCGATGTCCTCCAGCTCGATCAGGCCGACCCGGTGCTTGAGCGCGTCCGTCCACTGCCGTCCGTACCCCGTGGAGCCGCGGTAGTTGACCCGGACCACCGCGTACCCGTGGTCCACCCAGGCCGCCGGGCCCGCCGCGAAGGAGTCGCTGTCGTGCCAGGTCGGGCCGCCGTGGATGTCGAACACCGTGGGCAGCGGGCCGGTCGCGCCCGCCGGCTTCTGGACCAGGGCGTGGATGCGGCCGCCGGGGCCCTCCACCCACACGTCCTCCACCGGCACGGACTCCGGGGACTTCCGGCCCGGCGGGTCGAGGACCACGCCGCCCGTCGTCGAGCGCACCACGGGCGGCCGGGCGGCCGACGACCACAGGTACTCCACGCTGCCGTCGGGGCGGGCGGTCGCCCCGGAGACGGTGCCGGGCGGGGTCGGCACCTTGGTCAGCTCGCGGCTCGAGAGGTCGTAGCGCCACAGGTCGCCGCGGGCCTCGAAGCTGTGCGAGACCAGGAGCGCGCTGCCGTCCGGATACCACTCGGCGGCCACGTCACCGGGCAGGTCGAGGGCGAGGTCCGTCTGCTCGCCGCTCGCCACGTCCCACACCAGCGGCTCCCAGCGGCCGCGGCGCTGGTGCCCGACGAGCAGCCGGGTGTCCCCGTCGACCGGCGCGAAGCCCAGGACCTCCAGGCCCAGCTCGGCGGTGCCGCCCTCGGTGTCGTCAAGCTCGGCGACCGGGGAGCCGTCGAGCCGCAGCACCTTGAGCGCGGAGTGCATCGCGTCGCCGTGCTCGGTGTGCTCGACGGCGACCAGGGTGCCGTCGTGGGAGAGATCGCCGACGCCGGCGGACTCGCGGTGGCGGTAGATCTCGACCGGCTCCGCGCCGGTCCGGGAGACATGGACGGTCGAGCCGTCCTCGTCGGTGGACCGTCCGACGACCGCCGTGCGCCCGTCTCTGCCGATCACCGCTCCGGCCGGATACGACGGGTCCAGGCCCGGGGCCGCGATCTCGTCGGGCCCGCCGTCGAAGGGCTGGCGGCGCCACACCCCGAACTCGTCGCCGTCGGTGTCGTCGAACCACCAGATCCACTCGCCGTCCGGCGAGAGCATCCCGTCCGTCGTCCCGTTCGGCCGGTCGGTGATCTGGCGCTGCTTGTCCGTGGCCCGGTCCCACGCGTACAGCTCGTACGTCCCTGTCGCGTTCGAGACGAACAGCGAGCGGTCCGGGGCGTCCTCGGCCCAGTCCGGCAGGGAGACCCGCGGCGCCCGGAAGCGCTGCTCCCAGTCGGGCACCGCGGTGGTGTCCCGCACCGCCCCCGTCTCCTGCGCCGCCCCCTGCCCTTGCGTCGACCCGCCCTGCCCGTTCGGCCCGCTCGACCCGTTGCTCTCAGTCATGGCCCCATAGTGCCTGGCCCGGCCGGCATTCCGCCGACGAGTTCCGCAGCCTGTGGACAACCCCGGTACGGCCGCCGCGACCTGTGGACAACTTCCCGTCCGGCCGCCCCGGCCTGTGGTCGGCGGCCCCGCGCCCCGCCGACCCCGCGCCCCGGTTCCGCGCGGCGGCACCGTACCGTGGAGGTCGTGTACCGGTTTCTGCTGACGCCCCGCTGGTGGGGGATCAACGTCTTCGTACTGCTGGCCGTGCCCTTCTGCGTCTTCATGGGCTCATGGCAGCTCGGGCGGTTCGAGGACCGGGTGCAGGATCACCGCACCGCCGGTGAACAGGCCGCGTCGGCCAAGACGGCGCCGGCCCGCCCGCTGGCCGAGCTGCTCCCCGTCGACCAGGCGACGTCCGGCGCGCAGGCCACCGCGACCGGCCGGTACGGCAAGCAGCTGCTGGTGCCCGACCGCGAGCTGGACGGCGAGCGCGGCTACTACGTGCTGACCCTGCTGCGCACCGACGGCGGCAAGGCGCTGCCCGTCGTCCGCGGCTGGCTGCCCGGCGACGCCGATCCGGCGAAGGCCCCGGCCGCACCGGCCGGCGAGGTCACCGTCACCGGCGCGCTCCAGGCCAGCGAGAGCCCCGGCCAGGGCGGACTGCCCGCCGGCCAGACGTCCGCCATCAGCTCGGCCTCGCTGGTGAACCTGGTCTCGTACGACGTCTACGACGCGTGGGTCACGCTCGACCGGGCCGACGGCGGGATGAAGGCGGTGCCCGCCACCGCGGCGCAGGGCACGGGCCTGGACCTGAAGGCGTTCCAGAACCTCGGCTACACCGGCGAGTGGTTCGTCTTCGCGGGCTTCGTCGTCTTCATGTGGTTCCGGCTGCTGCGCCGCGAGGCGGAATTCGTCCGGGACGCGGAGCTGGGCCTGGTCCCGGACGCGGCGCCCGCGGAGCCGGCCGGGCAGACCCCGGCCGGTACGTCGGCCCCGTAACCCGCGTCCCTCAGGAGGGCGCTCCCGGTCCGTCAGACCGGGTTCAGCAGCCCCGCCCAGTACACGGTCCCCGCGCACGCGTTGCCGACGGTGACCGAGACCGACACTGAGCCGCCCTCGGAGGTGTGCGACACCAGGACGCTGCCGTCCACCGTGCCGTCCGTCTTGAGGAGCTGGGCCGAGGTGCCGGAGTCGGTGGACGCGCCGCCGTCGGTGGCGCCCTCCGTCGGGGACGGATCGGGCGAGGGCCCGCCGCTCACGGGGCAGGTCTCCGAGGGCACCCAGGCGAACTTGACCACGTACGACGTGCCGGGCCTGAGCACCAGCGAGGCGGCCTCCTGGGCGGGGTCGGGCAGTCCGGCCGCCGCGTCGCCCGCCACGTGCCGGGCCACCGCGATCTTGGACGGGTCGGCCGCGCCCTGCGCGCTCGCGCCGACGCTGCCGGGTCCGGTGACGGTGCAGCCGGTGCCGGAGACGTTCGAGACGGTGAAGGAGCCGTAGACCGCGCCCGCGGCGTCCGGTGCGCCGACGCTCTGCGTGACGTTGCCGAGCTGTCCCGCCGTACAGGCCGCGGTGCCCGCCGCCGACGCGGTCGGATCGGCGCCGCTCGTGGACCCGGCGCTCGCGCCGTTGTCCGCGTCCTGCTTGTCCTTGTCCTTCTCGTCCTTGTCCTTGGACGTGCCGGAGGAGCCGCTGGAGTCCGCGGAGCCGCTCGACTGGCCCTTGCCCTGCTGGCCGCCCTGGGTCTGCTCGCTGTTGCCCGCGATCGACGGGTTGGCGTCCGAGCCCGTGGAGTTGGAGACGTGCACGAGCGCGGGGACGGCCGTGCCGATGAAGAGGGCGGCGGCGGCCATGCCGACGGCGGCCTGGCGCTTGCGGGCCCGGCGGGCCGGTACCGCGCGCCGCAGGTGGTCGAGCGTGCCGTCCGACGGTTCGATCTCCTCGACGGCCTGGTGCAGCAGTCTGCGCAGCGCCAGTTCGTCCGAGGCGAGCCCGTCGGGGGCGTCGTCGTCCGACGCGGTCCCCTGGGGGGCGCGCTCGGCCGGTCCGTTCCCTTCGGGGGCCTGTTCGTCCGGGTGGAGCCCGTCGGGGCCCTGTTCTTCGGGGCCGTGATTCACAGTTCCGTTCCCAGCGTGCGATTGGTTCTGCTCGTGCTCGGGGTGCCCGGACGCGCCGGACGGGTGCTTGCCCTCGTGCCCGCTCATGCCGGTGCCTCCATGGCGACCCGGAGCGCGGCTATCCCGCGCGAGCCGTACGCCTTCACCGACCCGAGCGAGAGCCCGAGGGTCTCGGCGACCTGGGCCTCGGTCATGTCCGCGAAGTAGCGCAGCACCAGGACCTCGCGCTGTCTGCGCTGGAGCCCCTTCATCGCCTTGATCAGCGCGTCCCGCTCCAACTGGTCGTACGCGCCCTCCTCGGCGCTGGCCATGTCGGGCATCGGCTTGGAGAGCAGCTTCAGACCGAGGATGCGCCGGCGCAGGGCCGAGCGCGACAGGTTCACGACGGTCTGGCGCAGATACGCGAGCGTCTTCTCCGGGTCGCGGACGCGCTTGCGCGCGGAGTGCACCCGGATGAAGGCCTCCTGGACCACGTCCTCGCAGGACGCGGTGTCGTCGAGCAGGAGCGCCGCGAGGCCCAGGAGCGAGCGGTAGTGCGCGCGGTAGGTCTCGGTCAGATGGTCGACGGTGGTGCCCGCCGCCGTGCCGTCCTCGGCGCCGTCGCGCTGGTTCGGAAGGCGGGCGGGCCGCGCTGCGGGCATGGGGGCGATCACCGGCATGCCGCCGGGCGTACCGGGGCTGCGGAGTCGGCGGGGTGGACGCAGGGCTGTGCCCCTCGTCTGGACCGCGGTGAATTCGAGTACCTCTGCCACGCCAGTTGGACACGCCGCCCCCCGCCAGGGTTGTACGCATCAGGCATCGCATTTGCGTCAGGCACCCCGTGTGACGATGGGCCGAAAGCCCTCATGCGTACCAGCTCTTCCCTTGTGCCCCGTTTTGTCGTGAAGTTCGCGCACCCCCTGAAGGGCGACCGCAAAGACGCTCCCCGCCCTCCACGCGGTTGCGGAGGGCGGGGAGAAAAATCTTCGGCCGCCCGGGCGCCCCGATTCAAGTGGTCCGGACCAATTGACCGCCCAAAGATTCAGCTGAATCTCAGAATCGGCAAGAACGACACAGATCCTACAAACGAAACCGGCCATGGCCACCGGGATTCCGGCAGGCGGGCACCGCGGGCACAGAATGTGCGTCCTAGAGCCGGTCGCCGCCGGACTCCGCCGCCACCAGCTCCGCGATCTGCGCGGTGTTGAGCGCGGCGCCCTTGCGCAGGTTGTCGCCGCAGACGAAGAACTCGAGCGCGGTGGGGTCGTCGAGCGACCGGCGCACCCGCCCCACCCAGGTCGGGTCGGTGCCCACCACGTCGGCCGGGGTCGGGAACTCCCCGGCGGCCGGATCGTCGAACAGCACGACCCCGGGCGCGGTGGCGAGGATCTCCCGGGCCTTGCCGACGGTGACCTCGCCCTCGAAGCGGGCGTGGACGGTCAGCGAGTGCGTGGTCACGACGGGCACGCGCACGCATGTCACGGCGACCTTGAGCTGCGGCAGCCCCAGGATCTTGCGCGACTCGTTGCGGACCTTCATCTCCTCCGAGGACCAGCCGTCGTCCGCGAGGGAGCCGGCCCAGGGGACCACGTTCAGCGCCACCGGCTCCGGGAACGGCCCCGTCCTGTCCCCCACCGCGCGCCGTACGTCCCCGGGCTTGGTGCCGAGATCCGTCCCCGCGACCAGCGCGAGCTGCTCCCGCAGCGTGTCGACGCCGGTGCGGCCCGCTCCGCTCACCGCCTGGTAGCTGGAGACGACCAGCTCGCGCAGCCCGAACTCGGCGTGCAGCGCGCCCAAAGCGACGATCATGGACAGGGTGGTGCAGTTCGGGTTGGCGATGATGCCGCGCGGCCGCGCCCGGGCGGCGTGCGGATTGACCTCGGGCACCACCAGGGGCACGTCGGGGTGCATCCGGAAGGCGCCGGAGTTGTCGACGACGACGGCGCCCTTGGCGGCGGCGACCGGCGCCCACCGGGCGGCCACGTCGTCGGGTACGTCGAGCATGGCGACGTCGACGCCGTCGAGGGCGTCCTCCGTGAGGGCCGCGACCTCGACCTCCTCGCCGCGCACGGCCAGCTTGCGGCCGGCCGAGCGCGGCGAGGCGAGCAGTCGGATCTCGCCCCAGATGTCCGCGTGCTGGGACAGGATCTGGAGCATGACGGTGCCGACGGCGCCGGTCGCACCCACGACCGCGAGCGTCGGCCGTCCGCTCCGCGAACCGGTCGGGGACATCGTCGGCCCCCCGGTCGGGGACATCAGCGGCCCGTGCCTCCGTAGACGACGGCCTCGTCGCTGTCGGAGTCGAGCCCGAAGGCGGTGTGCACGGCGCGCACGGCCTCGTTGACGTCGTCGGCGCGGGTGACCACCGAGATACGGATCTCGGAGGTCGAGATCAGCTCGATGTTCACGCCGGCGTCGCTGAGCGCCTCGAAGAAGCCCGCGGTGACGCCGGGGTTGGTCTTCATACCGGCGCCGACCAGGGAGATCTTGCCGATCTGGTCGTCGTAGCGCAGCGAGTCGAAGCCGATGGTGTCCTTCGCCCGCTCCAGGGCGTCGATGGCCTTGCGGCCCTCGGTCTTGGGCAGCGTGAAGGAGATGTCCGTCAGGCCCGTGGACGCGGCGGAGACGTTCTGCACCACCATGTCGATGTTGACCTCGGCGTTGGCGATGGCGCGGAAGATGGCGGCGGCCTCGCCCGGCTTGTCCGGGACGCCGACCACCGTGATCTTGGCCTCGGAGGTGTCGTGAGCGACACCGGAGATGATGGCCTGCTCCACCTTCTGGTCCCCTTGCTCTATCGGCTCGTTGCTGACCCACGTGCCCTGGAGCCCGCTGAAGGACGAGCGTACGTGGATCGGGATGTTGTAGCGGCGGGCGTACTCCACACAGCGGTGGAGCAGCACCTTGGAACCGGAGGCGGCGAGCTCCAGCATGTCCTCGAAGGAGATCCAGTCGATCTTCTTCGCCTTCTTCACCACGCGCGGGTCGGCGGTGAACACGCCGTCCACGTCGGTGTAGATCTCGCAGACGTCCGCGTGCAGCGCGGCGGCGAGGGCGACGGCGGTGGTGTCGGACCCGCCGCGGCCGAGCGTGGTGATGTCCTTCTTGTCCTGGGACACGCCCTGGAAACCGGCGACGATGGCGATGTTGCCCTCGTCGACGGAGGTCTGGATACGGCCCGGTGTGACGTCGATGATCCGGGCTTTGTTGTGGACAGAGTCGGTGATGACACCTGCCTGGCTGCCGGTGAAGCTCTGGGCCTCGTGGCCCAGGTTTTTGATCGCCATCGCCAGCAGGGCCATGGAGATCCGCTCTCCGGCGGTCAGCAGCATGTCGAACTCACGTCCGGCAGGCATCGGTGACACCTGCTCGGCGAGATCGATCAGCTCGTCCGTCGTGTCGCCCATCGCGGAAACGACGACGACCACCTGGTGGCCGTTCTTCTTCGCTTCCACGATTCGCTTGGCGACGCGCTTGATGCCTTCGGCATCGGCTACGGAGGAGCCTCCGTACTTCTGCACGACAAGGCCCACGTGCGCTCCTCGCTCAATCCGTCTCTGCACCGCACTGCTGCGGTCGGCTCAGTTTAACGAGCGGCCGGATTTATCCTCCGTGGTATCGCATGGTGAGATGTCCCGCTCACCACATGATCACCTCGGTCCGTCAGGTCACGGGGTCCTTCGGCCGCTCGACTCGGCACCTGCCCGTAGCCGCGGCGGATGACTCGCAAAGTGCGCGGCGTCACACCCGGCCGTACCCACGGCCCCGCCTTCCACACCTTCGCCACGACGTCGCTGACCTGTACGGTCCCGCCCGCGGCCGGACGCAGGGGCGCGTCAACCGGATGCCGCGCCGCCCCACGACCGGGGGACCGCGCCGGAGACGGACGGCGAGGTCAGTCGACCGCGCGCAGCCCCAGCGGGTGGGCGATCTCCTCGGCCATGACCCGGCCCGCCTCCTCGGCGAGGGCGTCCTCGCTGAGGTCCTGGTCGGTGTCGAGGCCGTCGAGCTCCTCCAGCGGCTGGTTCAGCCGGACGTGCGCCACCACCGACTGGAGGGCGCGCAGCGTCGCGGACGCGGTGGAGCCCCAGTTCGAGAAGTAGGAGAACTGCCACCACCACAGCGCCTCGGTGGTACGGCCCGCGCGGTAGTGCGCCATGCCGTGCCGCAGGTCCGTGATCACGTCGGCCAGGTCGTCGGAGATCCGGGCCGGCACGGGCGCCTTGCGGGGCTCGTACGGGTCGAAGACCTCGGAGTAGACGTCGACCGGGTCGAGCATGATCGCGAGGCGCTCGCGCAGCTCGTCCACGTCGGGCTCCGGGCCGAGGTCGGGCTCGTAGCGCTCGTCCGGGACGATGTCCTCGTGCGCGCCGAGCCGGCCGCCCGCCAGGAGCAGCTGGGAGACCTCGAGCAGCAGGAAGGGGACGGCCGAGTCCGGCTCGTCGCCCTTCGCCACCTCGGTGACGGCGACGAGGAAGCTCTCCACCTGGTCCGCGATCTGGACCGCGAAGTCGTCGGGGTCGGGGCTGGTCGCGTGCAGCGTGGCGTCAGACATCTAGGAGTCGTCTCCCCTCGAAGGCGCGGCCGAGTGTGACCTCGTCCGCGTATTCCAGGTCGCCGCCCACCGGGAGGCCGCTGGCCAGGCGGGTGACCTTGAGGCCCATGGGTTTGATCATGCGGGCGAGGTACGTGGCCGTGGCCTCGCCCTCCAGGTTCGGGTCCGTGGCCAGGATCAGCTCGGTGACGGTGCCGTCGGCGAGCCTGGCCAGCAGTTCCCTGATCCGCAGGTCGTCGGGGCCGACGCCCTCGATCGGGCTGATCGCGCCGCCCAGGACGTGGTACTTGCCCCGGAACTCACGCGTCCGCTCGATCGCCACGACGTCCTTCGGCTCCTCGACCACGCAGATGACGGCGAGGTCGCGGCGCGGATCGCGGCAGATGTTGCACAGCTCTTCCTGCGCCACGTTCCCGCAGGTCGCGCAGAAGCGGACCTTGGCCTTGACCTCCATCAGGGCCTGCGCGAGCCGCCGTACGTCCGCCGGCTCCGCCTGGAGGATGTGGAAGGCGATCCGCTGCGCGCTCTTGGGACCGACGCCGGGCAGCCGCCCCAACTCGTCGATGAGGTCCTGGACCACGCCTTCGTACAACGGACTGCCTCTCCTGTCGGGATGGGAACCGGGTCCCGGTCCGTACGGTAGTTGGCCGCCGCCGGTCCGAGGAAGGCGGGCGGGCCCGTGCCGGAGCCGGTGGGCGCCGGAGGTGGATCAGAACGGCAGGCCGGGGATCCCGGAGCCGCCGCCGCCGAGGCCCTGGGCCAGCGGGCCGAGCTTCTGCTGCTGGAGCGTCTGCGCGTTCTCGTTGGCCGCCTGGACCGCCGCGACGACCAGGTCGGCGAGGGTCTCGGTGTCGTCCGGGTCGACCGCCTTCGGGTCGATCTTCAGCGCCCTGAGCTCGCCGGAGCCCGTCACGGTCGCCTTGACCAGGCCGCCGCCCGCCTGGCCCTCGACCTCGGTGCGCGCCAGTTCCTCCTGCGCGTTCGCGAGGTCCTGCTGCATCTTCTGGGCCTGCTGGAGCAGCTGCTGCATGTTGGGCTGGCCACCACCGGGAATCACGATCAGCTCCTGGTTTCGTACGGCTGTATGACGGGTTTTCCCCGTCAGCACGAGCCTACGTGTTCGTGGGGTCCGTCGCCCAAGCACTCTTTCGAGTGAGGCGATGGGGGAGCCTATACCTGATCAAGGACCTCTTCCGGGCGGAAAGGCCCTGAAATCGGACCCGCCGCCACCCATTGGGCGGTAGGAAAGGGGGCGGCGCTTCAGCACCGAACGCCAGCACCAGGCGTCACGCAGGCTTCCTGGGTCCGTCACGCGTCGTCATCAGTAGGGAGTGCCGGGTGAGCCAGCCGGAGATGCAGCCCGAGAGGCCGCCCCAGGACGGACGGGGTGAGGGCGCCGCGGGCCGCCGGCCCGGCGACCTCACCGGGCGGTCGTTCCCGCTCGGCGACTGGGGCGATCCGGCGGAGCGGCTGCACGAGCTGTACCGGTGGGTGGAGCACGGGGCGCTCGACACGACCTCCTACTACCTCGCCGACCGCGCGTGGAAGCGCCGCGGGGCGCGCGCCCTGCGGGCGGGAGCCGCGGCCGGCGCGTTCGCCGGGGCGGCGCTGCCGCTGCTCGACCTGACCGGCGTGATCAGCGGCGTGGCCGCCTGGGGTTACCTCTCGCTGCTGCTCGGCGTCGCCTGTGTCGCGGGGGACCGTTTCTTCGGACTCACCTCCGGGTGGATGCGGGACGTCGCGACCGCCCAGGCCGTGCAGCGCCGGCTCCAGGTGCTCCAGTTCGACTGGGCGACGGAGTGCGTACGGGAGGTCCTGGGGCCGGCCGAGGGGACGGCCGGAGAGGCCGCGGAGCGGTGCCTCGGGGTGCTGCGGCGGTTCTCGGAGGACGTGACCGAGCTGGTCCGGGCGGAGACCGCGGACTGGATGGTGGAGTTCCGCACCGGCCCCGCCCCGCTGGGCATGCAGGCGTCCGTGACCGGCCCGCCCCGCACCGCGGCCACCGCGCCGAACCGCTTCCAGGTGCCGCCGCCGAACGGCCGCCCGAACATGCCCCGCCAGCGCCCGCCCGAGCCCCGCTGAGACCACCGGAAGACCGGGAAGCCCGGGCAACCCGGCAGGCCGGCTAGGGCGTGTTGCGAAAGTCCCGCCTGCCGCGCGACGCCATGCACGCCCTAACCCTCGCCGCAGATCCGCAGTCCCACCGCCGTGCCGCAGGACAGATGGCCGTGCGTGGTGACGACGTCCTGGCCGCTGCCGTCGCTGAGGTACGCCAGGAAGCTGGAGGCGAGGGAGTCGGCGGGCGGACTGCCGTAGGTGTAGGCGTACTCGATCTCCCGGTACGGGTACGCCGTGGAGCCGTGCTCCAGGTCCTCGACGGACGCCTGGTGGCCGTCGAGGGAGAGCCTGTGCAGGCCCTTGCGGCCGGTGGCGGCGTTGAGCTCGCTGTAGCCGACCGCGCCGGGCAGCCGGGCCACCGTGCTCAGCACCTGGTCGGTCGAGTCCAGCTCGCAGCGCGCCACGGGCGCGGTTACGTCGTCCTTGTGGACGCAGTCCTGCGAGGAGTGGGCGATCTCGCCGCGGCCCAGCACCCGGCGCTGGAAGACCTGCCGGGTACCTGAGTTCGCGTCCCGGCTGACCAGCCGCACGGGCAGGTCGGGGCCGCCGAGGTCCCGCCAGTTGCGGACCTCGCCGTGGTAGAGGCGCAGCACGTCGGCCCGGGAGAGGTTCTTCAGCGGGATGCCGTCGTTGACAACCAGCGTGAACACCGACACCGCGACCCGGTTCTCCCGCAGCGCGGGCAGGCCGTCCGGCTTCGGGCCGTCGGAGAGGACGACGACGGCGGGCGAACTCGTGCCCGCCGCGGCGCCCTGCGCGGCGAGGTCGCGCAGTCCGGCCGTGCTGCCGTGCGCGTCGACCTCGATGTCGGCGCCCTCGCAGTCCCGCTCGTACTTGTCGGCCAGCTCCCGCATCACGGGCGCGAAGGCCGTCGAACCGGTCACCTTCAGCTCGCCCCGCTCGCAGCCGATCGGCGGCGGGGTGTCGTCCCGGACGACGACGATGGCGGCGAGCGTGACCACGCACACCGTCAGCAGCACGGTGATCAGCCGGGAGGCGCGGCTGAACAGCGGCGCCTTGTCGTCCGGCGTCGTGCTGCGGTTCGGTCTCACCTCACCGCCGAGGATGCCGCCGACGAGCCGGATCGGGCGGCCCACGTCGCCGCCCGACAGCAGTACGAGGAGCTTGAAGTGCTCGCCCCGGTTGAGCGGGACGCGCGGGATGCGCAGGGTGCCGTCCTGGTAGCCGAACCCGGCGGACGCGGTGAAGTGGCCCATCAGATGGTCGACGCCGTCCGGCTGGGTCACGGAGACCCCGCGGATCGTGCGGTCCGTGAACACCGCCGTCAGACCGTGCAGTTCACGCGCGGTGTAGTCGGCGTCGCCGATGCTCTGCGAGCCGTCGTTCTCTATCCGCAGCAGTACGAGCGTCGCGTCGCTCATCCCGGGCGCCTCGTCGAACCACCCGAGCCGCGCGTTGGTCCGCCCCGACCGCACGTCGTCGCCGATCGGGTTGTCCATCTGCACCCGGTAACCAATGCGCTTGCGCCGGGGCACCCGCCGCTCGTACCAGACCATCCCCGCGGACGCCACGATGCCGACGACGGCCGTCGCCACCGCCACCACGTTCTCCGCGCTCAGCCAATCCACTCCGGCCACTCCCCCGAGCCGCGCCTGAACCGTTCCGAACGGTGCGGTCACGGTAGGCCCGGCGGGGGAACGCCCGGCGTACGCCGGGTGAAGAGCGCCCCCCCGGTGACCGGCGCTATTCCTTGGTGTAGGTGAGCTCCTCGCCGGTCTGGGTGTTCACGCGGCGCAGCCGGCCGTCCGGGAGGAGGGTCACCTGCGAGGCGGCGCCCGGTGTGCAGGAAGTGGCGGGCTCGCCGACGACGACCTCGGAGGGGCCGATCTCCAGCGGGCCGTCCGCCGCCGGTTCCCCGGTCAGCTCGGCCCGGAACTCGCAGTGGTAGGTGCCGTCGTCGGCCGGGCCCTCGGCGACGAGCGTGAGGACCGCGTCACCGACCTCGCCCTGCTGGATGACGAGTTGGCGGGTGCTGTGCCCCGCCCCGCTGTCGATGCTGCCGCTCCAGGTGCCGAGGTACCCCTCGGGTATCCCGCCGGCCGCCGTCGCCGTCGGGGTCGCCGTCGGCGAGGGCGACCCGGACGCGGCGGTCGTCGGGCCCGGCTCCGGCGACGCGGACGTGCCGGCCTCCGGCGACACCTCGTTGTCGGCCCGGCCGCCGCCCGTACCGTTGTTCATCAGCGCGTACACCGAGCCGCCCGCGCCCAGCGCGACGACCAGGGCGACCGCGACCAGCGCCGCCGTGGAACGCCCGCTGCGCCGCTCGGGCTGCGGCGGCTGCGGTGCGTGCGGTCCCTGCGGGGCGTACGCGGAGGACGGGCCGCCCTGCGGGTAGCCGTAGCCGTACCCGGGGGGCTGCGGCTGCGCGTACGGGTTCGGGTGCTGGGCGCTCGGGTGCTGGGGGTGCTGCTGCGGGTAGCCGTAGGCGGGCGGGGGCGTCCGTCCCGGGGCGGCGGCGTTCACGTAGGTGGGCCGGTGGCCGTGCGGGGCCTGCTGCCCGGCGGCCGGCGGCGCCACGGCGTCGGGGGCGTCCGGGGCGGTGGCGTGCTCGGGGGGTGTCTCGTCGGAGGGCGCTCCGTCGGGGCGCGCGGCGGGGTGTCCTGCGGGATGCCCTACGGGAGCTCCTACGGGATTCCCTACGGGGCCGGAGGCGGCGGCGCCTGTACCCGCACCGGCGGCGGTCGCGCCCGCACCCGCGCCCGGGCCCGTACCTGCGCCTGCGGCCGCCGCGTCCGTGTCCGAGGTGGCCGCGGCTGCTCCCGGCCGCTCGGACACCGTAGGCGCCTCGGCTCCCGCGGGCGTCACACCCGGCGCACCCGGCGCACCCGGCACACCCGACGCACCCGCCACGCCCCGCTCGCGCGGCTCGTCCCGCGCTCCCGGCTCCTCCCGCTCGTCCGGATCCTCGGTGTCGAGCAACTGGACCGCGTGGCGGCCGAGTTGGGCCACCAGTGCGCTCGGCAGCCAGGGGTCGCGGGTCCGGCCGCCGGAGACCGTGTCCTCCGCGCCCGTGCGCTCCAGGATCCGGTCGAGCGCGGGCCGGGCGGCGGGGTCCTTGTGCAGACAGTCACGGACGAGGTCGGTGAGCGACTCGGGCAGGCCCGTGAGGTCGGGTTCCTCCTGCGCGATGCGGAACATCAGCGCGTGCACCCCGCTGTCGGCGCTGCCGAACGGCAGCTTCCCGGTGGCGGCGTACACGAGCACCGAGCCCAGGCAGAAGACGTCGCAGGCGGGGGTGATGCGGTCGCCGCGGATCTGCTCGGGCGCCATGAACCCGGGCGATCCGACGAGCGCGCCGGTCCGGGTGAGCCCGCTGTCGGTGACGGTCTGCAGGGCCCGCGCGATGCCGAAGTCGATGACCCGGGGGCCGTCGATCGTGACGAGCACGTTGGAGGGCTTGAGGTCGCGGTGGATGAGCCCGGCGGCGTGGATGTCGCGCAGCGCGTGCGCGAGCCCCGCGGCGAGTATCCGCACCGACCGCTCGGGCAGGGCGCCGTGGTCGTGCCCCACGACGGTGCCCAGGGTGGGCCCGGCGACGTATCCGGTGGCCACCCACGGGACCGGTGCCTCCGTGTCCGCGTCGAGCACGGGTGCCGTCCAGTGGCCGCCGACGCGCCGCGCCGCCTGCACCTCCTGCCGGAAGCGGGCCCGGAACTCCTCGCGTTCGGCGAGCTCACGGCGGACGAGCTTCACCGCGACGGTGCGTCCTCGGGCGGACCGCGCCAGGAAGACCTGGCCCATCCCGCCGGCACCGAGCCGCGCCAGCAGCCGGTAGTCCCCGATCCGCTGTGGATCCCCGGCCCCCAGCTTCTCCATCGCCGCGCCACCCTCCCCCGTACGTCAGCGTCAGCCAGAGAATAGTGGGGGGTGGCGAGTCCTGGGGCCGCCGCCGGGTCCGGGAGCTCCGCTCACGCGCGACACCCTGTCGCGGAAACCCCCCGAGCGCAGACAGGACGCCGATGTCGCGGGCGCGTGGCGGACATTTACCCTCGCCGCATGACCCCTCAGCCCTCACCCCAGTCCTCCTCCCGGCCCGCTCCCCAGCCCTCTCCGCGGGCCGGTGCCGCCGTGAAGGCCGCCGACCGTGCGCACGTGTTCCACTCCTGGTCCGCGCAGGAGCTCATCGACCCGCTCGCCGTGGCCGGCGCGGAGGGTTCGTACTTCTGGGACTACGACGGCAACCGGTACCTGGACTTCACCAGCGGGCTCGTCTTCACCAACATCGGCTACCAGCATCCGAAGGTCGTCGCGGCGATCCAGGAGCAGGCCGCGACCATGACGACGTTCGCGCCCGCCTTCGCGGTCGAGGCGCGGTCGGAGGCGGCGCGGCTGATCGCCGAGCGGACCCCGGGCGACCTGGACAAGATCTTCTTCACCAACGCCGGGGCCGACGCCGTCGAGCACGCCGTCCGGATGGCCCGGCTGCACACGGGCCGGCCGAAGGTGCTGTCCGCGTACCGCTCGTACCACGGCGGCACCCAGCAGGCCGTCAACCTCACCGGCGACCCGCGCCGCTGGGCCTCCGACAGCGGCACGGCGGGCGTCGTGCGCTTCTGGGCGCCGTTCCTGTACCGCAGCCGCTTCTACGCGGAGACGGAGCAGCAGGAGTGCGAGCGGGCGCTCCAGCATCTTGAGGACACGATCGCCTTCGAGGGGCCCGGGACCGTCGCCGCCGTCCTCCTCGAGACCATCCCGGGGACCGCGGGCATCATGGTCCCGCCGCCCGGCTATCTCGCCGGGGTCCGCGAGATCTGCGACCGGTACGGGATCGTCTTCGTCCTCGACGAGGTGATGGCCGGGTTCGGGCGTACGGGTCAGTGGTTCGCCGCCGGTCTCTCCGGGGTCGTGCCGGACCTGATGACCTTCGCCAAGGGCGTGAACTCCGGGTACGTGCCGCTGGGCGGTGTCGCCATCTCGGGCGCGATCGCGGAGACCTTCGCCCGGCGGCCCTACCCGGGCGGCCTCACGTACTCCGGGCACCCGCTGGCCTGTGCCGCCGCCGTCGCCACCCTGAACGTGATGGCGCAGGAGGACATCGTCGGGCAGGCCGCGCGGATCGGCGCGGACGTCCTCGGACCCGGGCTGCGCGAGCTGGCCGCGCGTCACCCGAGCGTGGGCGAGGTCCGCGGCACCGGCGTCTTCTGGGCGCTGGAGCTGGTCCGCGACCGGGAGACCCGCGAGCCGCTGGTGCCGTACAACGCCTCGGGCGAGGCGAACGCCCCGATGGCCGCGTTCGGCGCCGCGGCCAGGAAGCACGGCCTGTGGCCCTTCATCAACATGAACCGCACCCATGTCGTGCCCCCGTGCAACATCACCGAGGCCGAGGCGAAGGAAGGGCTCGCGGCCCTCGACGCGGCGCTCTCGGCGGCGGACGAGCACACGGTCTGACCCGCCCGCGCCCGCTCCTTCCGTCCCTTTCACTGAGGTCCCGGGAACCCCACCGCGTAAGGTGACGTGCTCGTAGATGAACTCGAAGACGTACTCGTACCCGAAAGACGTCGGCGAGCGGACGACCACGTACCCGTACGCGATGGGGGAGCCAGACACGATGCCCGGCAGCGGCGCCGTAACCCGTAGCACCCTGCGGCAGCAGCTCGCGGACGCGCTCCGCGACGAGGTGCTGGCCGGCCGGCTCCAGCCGGGGCAGGAATTCACGGTGAAGGAGATCGCCGAGCAGTACGGCGTCTCCGCGACCCCCGTCCGCGAGGCCCTGGTCGACCTGTCGGCGCAGGGCCTCCTGGACGCGGTGCAGCACCGGGGCTTCCGGGTCCACGAGTACGACCTCGACGACTTCCGCGGCATGGTCGAGGCGCGCAGCATGATCACGGACGGGATGTTCCGCAGGCTCGCCGACGGGCTGCTGAAGGACGAGGACGACGCGGCGCGCGCCCTCGCCGTGCTCTTGGGGGTCCGCCGCCGCGGCGAGGAGGCGCAGCGCGCCGCCGCCGCGGGCGAGCTGAACGTCCTCATCGGCTACGACCTGCGCTTCTGGCGCGAGCTGAGCCTGCTGTTCGGCAACCCCTACCTGGCCGACTTCCTGCACCGGCTGCGCGTGCAGTCCTGGGTCTGCACCGTGCAGCACCTGCGGCGCCTCGCGGACCTGCGCGGGGAGCTGTGGGCCGGGCACACGGAGCTGTGCGACGCGCTGGCGCGCCGCGAGGCGGAGCGGGCGCAGTCGATCGTCACCGCGTACAACGCGCACTCCCTGGCCCTGATCGAGCGGCTGGCGGCCGGATGAGCGCGCCGCAGGGCTCCGGCGTCATGGAGGGCACCCGCGCCGGCGGCGTCGACCTGACGGTGGTCGTGCCCGCGTACAACGAGGAGCGGCGGCTCGGTCCGACGCTGGACGCGATCACCGCGCACCTCGGCGGCAGCGAGGGCCGGTTCGGGACCTGGGAGCTGGTCGTCGTGGACGACGGCTCGACCGACGGGACCCGGGACGTGGTCGGGGAGCGCACCGCACGCGACCGCCGGGTGCAGCTCGTCACCAGCCCGCACAACCGCGGCAAGGGGCACGCGCTGCGCCTCGGGGTGGCCGCCTCGCGCGGGCGCCGGGTGCTGATCACGGACGCCGACCTGGCGGCCCCGATCGAGGAGCTGGAACGCCTCGACAAGGCGCTCGCCGACGGGCGGGCGGCGGCGATCGGCTCACGGGCCACGCCGGGCGCCCGGATCGAGCACCACCAGCACCGGCTGCGCGAGCTGCTCGGCCGGGCCGGCAACCTCCTCATACGCCGGATAGCCGTGCCCGGCATCCGCGACACCCAGTGCGGCTTCAAGCTCTTCGACGGCGACCGCGCCCGTACGGCGTTCGCCGCCTCCCGGCTCAACGGCTGGGGCATCGACGTCGAGGTGCTCCAGCACTTCCGCCGCTCCGGCTGGCCGGTCGCCGAGGTCCCGGTGCGCTGGGCGCACCAGCCGGGGTCCAAGGTACGGCCGCTGGACTACGGCCGTGTCCTCGCCGAGCTGACCGTGCTGAAGGCGCGCTCGGCCGGCCCCGCCGACCTCCTGGCCGGGGCCCTCTTCCTGCTGATGGCGGTGGCCCTCTACGCCGGCCGCTGGACGGACCCCGACGGCCGCTACCTGCCGGACTCGCTCCAGGACCAGAACCAGTGGGAGTGGTTCTTCGCGGTCACCGCCGACAACCTCCGGCATCTGCACAACCCGCTCTTCACCGACCTCCAGGGCTATCCGGACGGCGTGAACCTGATGGCCAACACGGTCATGCTGGGTCTGTCGGTGCCCTTCGCGCCGGTCACGCTGCTGCTCGGCCCGGCGTTCGCCCTCAACCTGGTGATGACGCTCGGCCTGGCCGCCACGGCCGCCGCCTGGTACTGGCTGATCGTGCGGCGGGTCACCCGGCAGCGCGGCGCGGCCTTCCTCGGCGCGGCGCTCGCCGCCTTCGCGCCCCCGATGGTCAGCCACGCCAACGCGCACCCGAACTTCATGATCCTGTTCATGATCCCGCTGATCGTCGACCGTGCGCTGCGGCTCTGCGCGGGCACCCGGGTGGTCCGCGACGGGGTCGTCCTCGGGCTGATGGCGACGTACCAGATCTTCCTCGGCGAGGAGCCGCTGCTGCTCGCGGCGATGGGCATGGTGCTCTTCGCGCTCGCCTACGCCGCCGCCCGCCGCGACGTGGTCAAGGCGTCGTGGCGACCGCTGGGCAAGGGCCTGGCGCTGGCGGCGGCCGTCTGCCTGCCGCTCATCGCCTTCCCGCTGTACTGGCAGTTCGCCGGGCCGCAGAGCTACCACAGCGTGCTGCACGGCGACAACGCGGGCAACAGCCCGCTGGCCCTGCTGTCCTTCGCCGAGCGCTCGCTCGTCGCCGGGAACGCCGACACCGCCGACGCGCTCTCCCTCAACCCCACCGAGCAGAACGCGTTCTACGGCTGGCCGCTCGCCGCCCTCGCCTTCGCGATCACCGTACGGCTCTGGAAGCGCCCGCTGGTCAAGGCGCTCGCGTTCACCGTGCTCGCGGCGGCCCTGCTGTCGCTGGGTCCCGAGTTCCGCATCCCGCTGACGGACATCGTGCTGCCGGGCCCCTGGGCGCTGCTGTCGGACAAGCCCCTGTTCGAGTCGGTCATCGAGGGCCGGGTCGCGATGATCTGCGCGCCCGCCCTCGGCATCCTGCTGGCCCTCGCCTTCGAGCGCCTGGTCCGCACCCGCAGCCTCGCCGTCCAGTACGTCGGCATGGTCGCCGTCGCCGCCGCGCTGCTCCCGCTGATTCCCGCGCCGCTGAAGTCCGTGGACCGCGTGGACGTCCCGGCCTTCGTCGCCGACGGGACCTGGAAGCGCTACGTCGGCGAGGGCGAGTCGCTGGTGCCCGTACCGCTGCCCGACCCGGGCGACGCGGAGGCGCTGCACTGGCAGACGAAGGCCCATCTCGGCTTCCACCTGCCGGGCGGCTACTTCAACGGCCCCTACGGCGAGGACCGCACCGGCATCTACGGCGCCTCGCCCCGCTACACCTCCAACCTGCTGCGGGACGTGCGCTACGGCGGCACCAAGCCCGTCATCGGCAAGAACTGGCGGGCCCAGGCGCGCGCCGACTTCACGTACTGGCGGGCGGGCGTGCTGGTACTGGCCCCGCAGGCGCGCCAGGACGAGCTGCGCAAGACGGTGGAGGAGCTGGTGGGACACCCCGGGACCTGGCGGGACGGGGTGTGGTTCTGGGACCTGGACGGGCACGGGAACTACGTCCCGTCCGGCGTTTGAGGACCCGCCCCGCGGGCGATGCGGAAGGTGTGGCCAAAGCACGTACCGGCCGGAGTTGTGCACGGGGATCTCCCCCGGGCCGCCGCGCGCATTACGCTTCCCAGACCATGTGCCGTGCCGCCTCCGCGGGGCGCACCGGATCCGCGCAAGGAACCAGAGGAGTCTGACTGTTGGCCTGTGACCTGTGGCTGGTCCCGCTCGTCGACGTCTTGTGCCACACCCCCGACAACCCCTTCGCCGACGAACTCGCGCTCTACGACAAGGTGCTGGGTGAGGCCGGACTGCCGCCGGTCCCCGTCTTCGCGTACATGCCCGGTCTCTCGGGCGAGGTGGCCCCGGTCGCGGGCTTCGACTACGACGCGCTGCACTTCCTGCGCCGCGCGTACCTGCTCCAGATGTGCGGCCTCGCGGTGACCCCGGTGGACGAGCTGGGCGGCGACTACGAGCAGCTGCTCGAGATGTTCGAGACCAACGCCCAGCAGTCGCACCTCGTCTGGCACTACGACCACGCGGGCGCCTACGTGCCGGTCGACTTCCCGCACCCGCTCTCCAACGACGAGCTGCTGGCCGGCGGCGGCCCGCTGGGCTCCTCGCACGTCCTGCTGCGGGAGCTGGAGTTCGTCGCCCCGTCCATCGGCATCGACCCGGCCAACCCGCCCGCGCCGCCCCAGGCCCCGCCGAACCCGACGGAGCTGGAGGAGCCGGCCGCGCCCGCGCCCCACGACGACAGCCCCTTCGCCCGGGAACGGCACGTCTGGCTGGGCCTGCACGCGGCGGCGACCCGGAGCCTGGCCCAGGGCTCGATGATCATCTTCAGCTGAGCGCGCGGACGGAACGGAGAAGGGGCGGGTGCCCGGCCGGGCCCCCCCCCCCCCCACCGCGCGCCAAGGCCGGCTTCCCACAGTGTGGGTGGTAATAAAAAAAGACCCGGGCGCCCCGACGGGGGGGGGTGGTGAGGG
>NZ_JBHWHV010000005.1:0-222454 GCF_042732375.1 Streptomyces sp. NPDC059785 | reverse complement strand
GCCATACGCTTTGACCCCCGGTCGGGGGGGCTGGTTTTTGTGTAAACGCCCCCGCGCTTCCGGTGCGGGCGGGGCGGCACGGGAGAGGGGGGGGGGGCCCGGCCGGGCACCCGCCCCTTCATCGGCTCGCAATGCCTGAATGCCTAGATGAACGAGTTGATCTCGATCGTCTCGTCGCGGCCCGGACCGACGCCGATCGCCGAGATCGGCGCGCCGGACATCTCCTCGAGCGCCTTGACGTACGCCTGGGCGTTCTTCGGCAGGTCCTCGAAGGTCTTGGCCTTGGTGATGTCCTCGGACCAGCCGGGCAGCGTCTCGTAGACGGGCTTCGCGTGGTGGAAGTCGGTCTGCGAGTACGGCAGTTCCTCGACCCGCTTGCCGTCGATCTCGTACGCGACGCAGACCGGGATCTGCTCCCAGCCGGTCAGCACGTCCAGCTTGGTGAGGAAGAAGTCCGTCAGGCCGTTCACGCGGGTCGCGTAGCGGGCGATGACGGCGTCGAACCAGCCGCAGCGCCGGTCACGGCCGGTGGTCACACCGCGCTCGCCGCCGATGCGGCGCAGCGCCTCGCCGTCCTCGTCGAACAGCTCCGTCGGGAACGGGCCCGCGCCGACGCGGGTCGTGTACGCCTTCAGGATGCCGATCACGCGGCTGATCTTCGTCGGGCCGACACCGGCGCCCGTGCAGGCGCCGCCCGCGGTCGGGTTGGACGACGTCACGAAGGGATACGTGCCGTGGTCGATGTCGAGCAGGGTGCCCTGGCCGCCCTCGAAGAGGACCACCTTGTCGTCGTCCAGCGCCTGGTTCAGGATCAGCGCGGTGTCCGCGACGTACGGCTTCAGCCGGTCCGCGTAGGTCAGCAGCTCCTCGACGACCTGGCCCACCTCGATGGCGCGGCGGTTGTAGACCTTGGTGAGCAGCTGGTTCTTGCCGTCGAGGGCCGCCTCGACCTTCTGCGTCAGGATCGACTCGTCGTAGAGGTCCTGGATGCGGATGCCGACGCGGTTGATCTTGTCCGCGTAGGTCGGGCCGATGCCGCGCCCGGTGGTGCCGATCTTCCGCTTGCCGAGGAAGCGTTCCGTCACCTTGTCGACGGTGACGTTGTACGGCGTGATGATGTGAGCGTTGCCGCTGATCAGGAGCTTGGAGGTGTCGACGCCCCGCTCGTTCAGTCCGTTCAGCTCGGAGAACAGGACCGACGGGTCGACGACGACTCCGTTGCCGATCACCGGCGTGCACTCAGGCGTGAGGATTCCGGAAGGGAGGAGGTGCAGGGCGTACTTCTGATCGCCCACGACCACCGTATGGCCGGCGTTGTTGCCGCCCTGGTAGCGCACCACGTAGTCCACGGATCCACCGAGCAGGTCGGTGGCCTTCCCCTTGCCTTCGTCACCCCACTGAGCACCGAGCAGCACAAGTGCGGGCACAGGCGTACACCCCTTCCGGGCGGGGCATGTCCAAGGTCGGGGACGTACACGGCCGCGTTTCGCGACCGTGTGCACCGGCGACCTTCATTGGCCGCGACCGTCGGACCGGATGCCCCGGAATAGACGAAGCCCCTGGCGCAATAGCGCAAGGGGCTCTTGCACAAAGATGCTACCCGAGGAAGCGAGGCATGACCGAGGTGGCGGCTTCCGACCAGCTCCTGGTGGTCATCGACCCGGTCGCGCGTCGCAGCGACGGGGAGTCGGTACGGATCGCGAAAGACGTGCTCAGCGCGGGTGCGGTCACCAAGGTGTGCCTCCCTGAGGGGCCCGAGGAATTCGCCCGTGCACTGGACCGCAGGGGTGCCCGGCGGCCGGTCGTCATCGGCGACGACCGGGCCCTGCTGCGGGCCGTGACCCTGTTGCACCGGCGGCGGGAAATCGCCGGTTGCGTGCTCTCCTGGGTGCCCGTCGGCGGCACGCTGTCGCTCGCCCGCGCGCTCGGCGTGCCGACGGGCGCCGTGGCGGCGGCGCGCACGGTCCTCGACGGCACCGAGCGGCGCCTCGACCTGCTGGTGGACGACAGCGACGGCGTGGTCCTCGGCGGCCTGACGATCCCGCCGCTGCCGACGGAGACGCCCGGCGGTACCGGAACGCGGGGCCGGTTCCCGCTGTCCGCCCGCGCACGCGGACGGACAGCGGGCGCCGTGCTGCGGGGGCGGCTGGCGGCGGGGGGTGGGGCTTCACCGGCGGGGGCCGGGACGTCATCGGCGGGGGCCGGGCCTTCAGCGGCGGGGGGTGGGGCTTCACCGGCCGGAGCCGGGCCTTCACCGACCGGAGCCGGGCCTTCACCGGCGGGGGCTGCGGGGTCCGCGTCGGAGGGCGGGGCGGGGGCCGGGTCCGGAGTCGCTTGGGGGGCCGCGTCGGGGGCTTCGACCGCGGGGGCTCCGTCGGGGGCTTCGACCACAGGGGCTCCGTCGGGGGCCTCGACCACAGGGGCTCCGTCGGGGGCCTCGACCGCAGGGTCTCCGTCGGGGGCTTCGACCGCGGGGTCCGGGGCGTCGGGTGGGTCCACGGCCGGGGCGTCAGGTGAGGCGTCCGCGTCGTCGCCGGAGTCGTCGGGCGGGCCGTCGTCTTCGAGTGGTGCCTCCACGTCGGCCGGCACCCCGTCGGCCTCGGGCGCCCCGGGCTCTCCCGGCCCTTCCGGCACCTTGGACTCCCCGGGCACATTGGACTCCCCCGGCACCCCCGGCACCCCCAGCTCCTCCCCCTCCTCCCCGCAGGTGTCCTCGGCACACCACTGGCTGCGTACCTGCCAGTCGCTGGTCCGTACGCTCGCCGCGCGCCCCGCGCGGTCGGCCCCGCCGCCCCCGCCCCCGGCCCGGCTGCGGATCGAGGTCGACGGCGTGATGCTCGTCGATCTCGACCAGCCCGTGGCGGCGCTGTCGGTGACGCCCTGTTCCGGAGGGACGGCCGAGGTGGAGGTCCGGCGGCTGTCCGTGGGCGCCGAGGCCGCGCCCCTGCGGGCGGTCGGCCGGCGCGTCACCGTCTCGGGCACGGACTTCCGCTACCGCGCGGACACGGAGATCGCGGGGCCGGTACGGACCCGGACGTGGACGGTGCGGGAAGGGGCCTGGGGGCTCACACTGCCGGGGTGAGTGGGGCTTCGCGTCACGTCCGGACTCGGAACCTCAGCCCTCGGGCTCGGACGCGAGACCTCAGCCCTTAGGCTCGGACGCGGACTCGGACTCGGACTCAGCCTTCGGGCTCGAGCCCACCAGTTCTCCCGGGCCCGGCCGGCCGGCCACGAGCGTCCGGCGGTGGACACGCCAGCGTTCCATCATCGCCGCGATCTCGCCCTCCACGAACTCGAAGAAGGCGAGGGTCTCCGCGAGGCGGCGGCCCGCCGGGGTCTCGGGGCCGAGGCTGGTGACGCCGTCCCGCAGCGCCCGCTCCCAGAGCTGGAGCACGCCCTCGCGGTTGGTCAGCGTCTCGTACCACTGGTCGCCGTGCACGCGGTAGCGCTCGCGCCGTGAGCCGGGTTCGCGCTCACGCGACACCATCCGCTGCTGCGCGAGGTAGCGCACCGCGCCGGAGACGGCGGCCGGGCTGACCTTGAGCCGTTCGCCGAGTTCGGCGGAGGTCAGGGCGCCGGAGTCGGAGGCGAGCAGCGCCGCGAAGACACGGGCCGGCATCCGCTGCATACCGGCCTGGACGAGCTGTGCCGCGAAGTTCTCCACGAACTGCGAGACGGACTCGGGGTCCCGGCGAAACGTCCCGTCCGTCATGTCTGCGTCCTTTCCACCGGCACCTCGCACGTGTTCACCCTCCCGAGTCTAACGATGCTTTATCAACTTCCTAACCTTCACAAGTTTCTGAAAGATGCGTACGCTCGAAACCATGACGAAGGCAATCACCGTCTCCGGACTGCACAAGTCGTTCGGCAGGACGCACGCGCTGGACGGCCTCGACCTGACCGTCGAGGCCGGTGAAGTCCACGGTTTCCTGGGCCCGAACGGCGCCGGGAAGTCCACCACCATCCGCGTCCTGCTCGGCCTGCTGCGCGCCGACTCGGGCGCCGCGCAGGTGCTCGGCCGCGATCCCTGGGCCGACGCGGTGGAGCTGCACCGCCGGGTCGCGTACGTCCCCGGCGACGTCACCCTGTGGCGCAACCTGTCCGGCGGCGAGGTCATCGACCTGCTCGGCAGACTGCGCGGCGGCCTCGACCGGGCGCGCCGCGCGGAGCTGACCGAACGCTTCGAGCTGGACCCGACGAAGAAGGGGCGTACGTACTCCAAGGGCAACCGCCAGAAGGTCGCCCTCGTCGCCGCCTTCGCCTCGGACGTCGACCTGCTGATCCTGGACGAGCCGACCTCGGGGCTCGACCCGCTGATGGAGGAGGTCTTCCAGCGGTGCGTGGCCGAGGAGCGCGACCGGGGCCGGACGATCCTGCTGTCCTCGCACATCCTGAGCGAGGTGGAGGAGCTGTGCGACCGGGTCAGCATCATCCGCAAGGGCGTCACCGTGGAGAGCGGTTCCCTCGCCGACCTGCGCCATCTGACCCGTACCGCCGTCTCCGCCGAGCTGGCGCGCCCGGCGGCCGGGCTCGCCGAGCTGCCCGGCGTCCACGGCGCCGAGGTGCACGGCACGCGGGCCCGGCTCCAGGTCGACACCGACAAGCTGGACGCCGTACTGAGGGCGCTGACCGACGCGGGCGTGCGGTCGCTGACGTCGACGCCGCCCACGCTGGAGGAGCTGTTCCTGCGGCACTACCAGGACGACCTGCGCGCCCCCGGCGCGGAGCGGGCCGGGAACGCGAAGGGGGCGATGGCGCGATGACCGCCGTGGCCGCCCGCGTCCCGCCCGTCGCCCGGCACGGCAGGTCCCGTCCGCTCGCCGGGACCGGCGCCCTGCTGCGGTTCGCGCTGCGCCGGGACCGGCTGGTGATCCCGCTGTGGGTGCTGCTCATCGGCCTGACGGTGCTCTCCATGCCGAACGCGCTGGAGAGCGTCTACGCCACCCCCGCCGACCGGGCCCAGGTCGCCCGGCAGATGCTGGCCAACAGCTCACTGCGCGCCACGTACGGGCCGGTCTTCGGCGACTCGCTCGGCACCCTCGTCGCCTGGCGCTTCGGCGTGTACGGGGGCGTCTTCGCCGGCGTCATGAGCCTGCTGATCGTCGTCCGGCACACCCGGGACGAGGAGGAGGGCGGCCGTCAGGAACTGGTCTCCTCGGCGATGGTGGGGCGGCGCGCGCCGCTGACGGCCGCGCTGCTCACGGCGTTCACCGCGAACGCGGCGCTGGCGCTGCTGATCGCGGTGGGCCTCGCGGGCCAGGGCGCGCCGGGTGCCCTGGCGTTCGGCCTGGCCATCGGAGGCGCGGGCATGGTCTTCGCGACGATGGCCGCGATCGCCGCCCAGTTCACGGAGAGCGCGCGGCTGGCGAAGGGGCTGACGGGCGGGCTGCTCGGCGCGGCGTTCGTCCTGCGGGCGGCGGGCGACGCGGCGACCGACGACGGTTCCTCGGTGCTGACCTGGCTGTCGCCGCTCGGCTGGCTGGAGAACGTACGGGCGTTCGCGGACGAACGCTGGTGGGTACTGCTGCTGTTCCTGGCCGCCGCCGCGCTCCAGGGCCTGGCCGCCTACGAACTGGCCGGCCGCCGCGACCTCGGCATGAGCTTCCTGCCGACCCGACCGGGCCCCGCCGAGGGCCGGATCCGCACGGCCGCCGGACTGGCCTGGCGGCTCCAGCGCGGCGGCGTGTTCGGCTGGGGCCTCGGTTTCCTCGCCGCGGGCGCCGCCTTCGGCGCCATCACCAAGGGGGCGGCCGACCTCGTCGGCGACAACGAACGGACCCGGGAGATGATCGAGCGCATGGGCGGCCAGAGCGGTATCACGGACGCCTTCCTCGCCACGATGACCGGCATGCTCGGCATGGTCGCCGCGCTGTACGCCGTGGCGTCGGTGGAGCGGCTGCACGGCGAGGAGACCTCGGGCCGGGCCGAACCGGTCCTGGCGAACGCGGTCGGCCGGCTGCGCTGGGCCGCGGGGCACCTGGTCGTCGCCTTCGCGGGTTCCGCCCTGCTGATGCTTCTCGGCGGTCTGGGGCTGGGCGCGGGCTACGGTCACGGTGACGCCTTCGGGTCCGTGCTCGCCGGGTGTCTGGTCCAGCTCCCCGCGATCTGGCTGATCGCCGCCCTCGCGGTCCTGCTGCACGGCCTGTCGCCCCAACTGGCCCCGGCCGCGTGGGCAGCGGCGGGCGCGGCCCTCGTCCTCGGCTGGATCGGCCCCGCCCTCGATGCCCCGCAGGCGGTCCTGGACGTCTCGCCCTTCACCCACCTGCCGAAGCTGCCGGGCGGCGACATGAACTGGCCGCCGGTGCTTGCCCTGACGGCGGTCGCCGTCGCCCTCACGGTGCTGGGTCTGGCCGGGCTCAGGCGGCGGGACATGACCACGACGTGATCAGAGCTGCCCCGCCGCCCCGCCGCCGCTCAGACCGCGACCCGCAGCTCCTTCAGTCCCCGCATCACGAAGTTGGGCCTGCGCTCGGGGGTGGCGGCGAGGTGCAGCCCCGGGGCCAGGTCGAGCAGCGCGGTCAGGGAGGCGGCCAGTTCGATCCGCGCCAGGGGCGCACCGATGCAGTAATGAATCCCCGCGCTGAAGGAGATGTGCGGATTCTCCCGGCGGGAGAGGTCCAGCTTCTCGGGATCGGCGAAGACGGCGGGATCGTGATTGGCGGCCCCGAAGAGCATGGCGATCTCGGACCCGCGGGGAATCGCGGTCCCGTCGATCTCGATGTCCTCCAGCACCCAGCGCTCGAAGAGCTGGAGCGGGGTGTCGTACCGCATCAGCTCCTCCACGGCGGTGGGCACGAGGGCGCGGTCCGCGCGCAGGGCGGCGAGCTGATCGGGGTTCCGGAACAGCGCCCACCACCCGTTGACTGTCGCGTTGACCGTCGCCTCGTGCCCGGCGTTCAGCAGCAGCACGCAGGTGGAGATCATCTCCTGCTCGGTGAGCCGGTCGCCCTCGTCGTGCGCGGCGATGAGCCCGGAGACCAGGTCGTCACCGGGCTCCTTGCGCCGCGCGGCGATCAGCTCGCGCAGGTACTCGGTGAACTCGACCGAGGCCCGCACCGCCCTGGCCGCCGTCTCCTCCGACGGATTCAGTTCGTACATCCCGCAGATGTCCGCCGACCAGGGCCGCAGCGGCGCCCGCTCGGACTCCGGGATGCCCAGCATCTCGGCGATCACGGCGACGGGCAGCGGCTCGGCGACGTCGGTCAGCAGGTCACCGCCGCCTGCCGCCACGAGGTCGGCGACCAGTTCCGAGGCCAACTGGTGCACGTACGGCCGCAGTCGCTCGACCGTCCTCGGCGTGAACGCCTTCGACACCAGCCGCCGGATCCGGGTGTGGTCCGGCGGCTCCAGATCGAGCATCCCGTGATCGTTGAGCACGTGGAACGGCTCGTGCTCGGGCGGCGGCGCGGTGCGCCCGAAGTCCTCGTGCGTGAACCGGTGCGTGTAGGTACGGCCGAGCCGGCGGTCGCGCAGCAGCGCGGCCACGTCCGCGTGGTGTGGCACGAGCCACTGATTACTGGGCTCGTAGTAGTGCACGCGCCCCAGCGCCCGCAGCTCCGCGAACGCGGGGTAGGGATCGGCGACGAACGCCGGGTCCCACGGATCGAAGACGCCCTCGACACGACGCCCGGTTGCTGACATGCGGGGACGCTAACGCGGTCGGCCCACCTGTGAACAGGGGGTTCCCCTGACGAACTCCAGGAGGGCGGTGAACGCGCCGCGGGGGAAGAGGAGGGTGCCGTGAGCGGGGTTCTTGGAGTCACGGATGGCTATTCGGGGCGGGAGGTCCGCGATCTCCAGGCAGTTGTTGCCCTCACCGCCGCCTGAATAGGTCGACTTTCGCCAGTTCATTTCCTGGTGTACCACGCGGATCACAGCTCCTTTGCCAGTCGGCGAACGAAGTCCCGCGACGCATCGGGGGCCAAGGACGCACTCTTCACCTTGTCAAAAAGGGCTCGCAGACGCTTCAGTTGTGGTTCCCCGTCGATAAGGACGGTGCCCGTGGGAGCGTCTCGCAGCCCGGTGTCCAGCCGAGGAACGGGATACGCCATGTACATCATTGTGCCGTCGGCTCCGGCGAAGCCGTCGAGGTCGATCGGGATGACCCGGACAGTGACCCGTCCTTGCTCGATCATGTCCAGGACCCGACCCAGTTGCCCACGTGAGTCCCGGCGTTCGGCGACGCGTACACGCAGGGCGAACTCGTGAATGACCGCCTCATAGGGAGTCGGACTGTCACCTTCGATGACCACGCGCCGTTTCATTCGATGCTCGACGCGCAGGTCCAACTCGTTCTCCGGCAACTCCGGACGCATGTACCTGAACACAGCTCGGGCGTAGTCCGGGGTCTGAAGGAGGCCGGGGATATAGGTGATGGCGACTTCCCGTAGCGAGATCGCGTGATGCTCCGCCTCCGCCAGGTCCATGTTGATTTGCGGCAGTATCCCGCGGTACTTGTCCCACCAGCCGTGGCCGCGCTCAGCAGCCATGGCCGTCAACGCGTCGATCAACGCCTCGTCCGTGCAGGCGTAGTGCGCCGCGAGGCGGCGGATGCGCTCCGGGCTGACCCCAGCGATGCCTGCCTCCATCTGGCTCATCTGGGTCGAGGTCGAGTTCAGGAAGGCCGCCACCTCCCGAGCCTTCAGGCCGGCCGCCTCACGCAGTCTGCGCAGTTCGGTCCCCAGGCGTGCCTGTCGGGCCGTGGGGTGACTCCTCGGCGGCATGCGCTTCCCTGCTTTCAACGGCCGTACGGTCATGCCTCGTTCGGGTGCCACATTACGGCAGCCGCTTGCGGCGTAATAAATTTATGCCTACCGTCGGTGATGTGCCAGGCACGCTGTGGCAGCAGCGTGTATCGAGCCGTCCCCTCACCGATCAGGAGCTTCCCCATGCCCGAAATCGCCAGCGCCCCCTGGGAGTACACCCTCCTCATCCCCAACGACCTCCGTGCCGTCACCGTCAGCCGCCGTACCCTCCGCCTCATCCTCACCGTGCACGGACTGATCCGCCTCGTGGACGTAGCGGAGCTGCTAGCAGCCGAGTTGGTGTCCAATGCCGTGCGGCATACCAAGGGGCCCTCCGCCCTCGGCGTGTGCTGGGCGCCGCCCGGAACCCTGCGGCTCGGGGCCTGGGACGCCGATCCCGAGCCGCCGCCCGCGTCGCCCAAGTACCTGATGCCGACCGCCGAGGCCGAGGAAGGGCGGGGGCTCGCGCTCGTGCGGGCCTGCGCCGACCTCTGGGGGTGGCAACCCCAGTGGCGGGACGGGAGCCGGGGGAAGTACGTGTGGTGCGAGCTGGCCGCCGCCTGAGGCGCGGACACGCGGCATTTGGCGCGTGTCCCGTGGCCTCAGCCCGGCGTCACCAGTCTCGCCTCGTACGCGAACACCGCCGCCTGCGTGCGGTCGCGCAGGCCCAGCTTGACCAGGATGCGGCTCACGTGGGTCTTGATGGTGGACTCGGCGACGACCAGCCGGCTCGCTATCTCCGCGTTCGACAGGCCCTGGGCGATCAGCACCAGGACCTCCGTCTCCCGGTCGGTCAGCTCGCCGTACGCCTCCTGCGAGGGCATCAGCCGCGGGGTCTCCGCCATCCCGGAGAACGTCGTGATCAGCCGCTTCGTGACCGAGGGGGCCAGCAGCGCTTCCCCCGCCGCCACCACCCGGACCCCGTCAGCGAGTTGACGGGCGGAGGCGTCCTTCAGCAGGAAGCCGGACGCGCCCGCGCGCAGCGCCTGATACACGTACTCGTCCAGGTCGAAGGTGGTCAGCACCAGCACCTTCGAGTCACCGCCCATCGCGACGATCTCCCGCGTCGCCTCGATGCCGTTCATCTCCGGCATGCGGATGTCCATCAGGACGACGTCCGGGGCCAGCTCCCGCACCTTCGTGACCGCGTCCCGGCCGTTGACCGCCTCGCCGACGACCTCGATGCCGGACATCGCGTTCAACAGCACCGAGAAGCCCTCGCGCACCATCATCTGGTCGTCCGCGATAAGGACCCGGATGGTCATGATCCGTCCCCGTCCCCGTCCCCGTCCCCGTCCTCGCTCGTCGGCGGCACGGGCGGTACCAGCGGCACCGGCAAGTACACCGCCACCTCGTAACCCCCGTCCTCCACCGCTCCCGCCGTCATCTCGCCGTCCAGCATCGACACCCGCTCCCGCATGCCCGTGATGCCGTGTCCCGCGCCGGGTGAGGGCTTGACCAGGGACGTCGCCGGCACCGGGCCGTTGACTATGCGCAGGCCCAGACCGCCGAGGACGTAGGAGACCTCGACCCGGGCGTCCGCGCCCGGCGCGTGCCGCAGCGTGTTGCTCAGCGCCTCCTGCACGATGCGGTACGCCGACAGCTCCACCCCGGGCGGCAGCTCCCGCACCGCGCCGGTCAGCACCTTGTCGACGCTCAGGCCCGCCTCGCGCACATTGGCCAGCAGCCCGTCCAGGTCGCCCAGGGTCGGCTGCGGGGCGTCCGGGGCCTCGTAGTCCTCGGCGCGGACCACACCGAGCACGCGGCGCAGCTCCGTCAGGGCCGCCACCGCGTTCTCCCTGATCGTCGCGAAGGCGCGTGCCAGCTCCTCCGGCGGGTTCTCCACCCGGTAGGGCGCGGCCTCCGCCTGGATGCAGACCACCGACATGTGGTGCGCGACCACGTCGTGCAGCTCGCGGGCGATGGTCGTGCGCTCCTCCAGCAGGGTCCGCCTGGAGCGCTCGTGCTCCGTGACCGTCTGCTGCGCGGTCACCTCCCGTTCGGCGGTGCGACGTATGTGCCGGACCGCCACGATCAGCAGGGCCAGCGCCGAGACGATGAGCATGGGCGCGGTGTCGAAGCTGTAGTGGTCGTCGCTGAACAGGGCCACCGCGCCTATGCCGTAGGCCCCTGTCAGCCCCCACATCCACGCCGCCGTGCGGGGGCTGGTCCGCAGGGCCACGATGACCAGCACGGCCAGGTGGCAGGCGAAGCTGCCCGGCCGCCACGGCCAGTCGGCCCAATGGTCGTTCCACGTCATCCACGCGGTGAGAGGGGTGGCCGCCATGGAGACCCAGAAGGCGCCGATGGGCCGCAGCAGCGTCAGCAGGACCGGTACCAGGGCGAGCAGCCCGCTGAGCTGCGTGAAGAAGCCGTCCTGAGGGGAGGACGCTCCGATGCCCATCACCAGCAGGCCGACACCCACCACCGCACCGTGCGGTATCCATGCCGCGTACCGCCGCAGGCGCGGGGACAGCCGCCTGGTCAGCCTGCCGTCCACGCGCATGCGCGGGAGCGGGTCATAGGCGAAGGCGTCGTCCAGCAGCTCGCGTCGCAGTCCGCGCCAGGCGTCCGCGGCCATCCGGAACTCCGGGCTGCGCGCTCTGCCCTCCCGGTCCCCCGGCTGCGTGTTCGTCGGCATCTGCGTGGTCGTCTCGGTCACGTTTCCCAAGGTAGGCGGAGGCCCACCACCCCGTCGTCACCAGTGAGAAGCATCCTTCCGGCTCCCCCTCAAGTACTACGGGCCCCGCCGCCGTCACCAGGCCAGTTGCCCGATCTCCTCCGCCACCACCGCGCACGCGTCGGCCGCCGGGTCGATCAGGGGGAAGTGGCCGACGTCCTCCAGCAGCGTCAGGCCGACCACCTCGCCGGCCCGCGCCGCCGCGTCCGCGTAGGACTCGGCGACCGCCTGCGGGACGACGACGTCGCCGCGGCCCTGGACCAGGGTGGTGGCGATGCCGGTCGGCACGAGGAGGGCGGGGTCGGCGTACGCCCGGCGCTCCGCGAACGTCGCCGCGCCGCCGAGGAACTGGACGGCGGCCCCGGAGCAGACGTCCAGTTTCTCCGCGACGCCGAAGTCCGCGAGGGGCGCGAGGGCCACCACACCGCGCAGCGGGGCGGGCCCGTCGGTGCGCCAGGGGGCGTCGGCCGGCAGCAGGTGGCGGGCCGCGGCCCACAGCGCCAGGTGGCCGCCCGCGGAGTGCCCGGTGAGCACCGTGCGCCGCGGATCCGCCTGCGGCAGCGCCTCCCGTACCAGCGCGGGCAGGGCGTCGAGCGCGGCGGCGACGTCGTCCAAGGTCTCCGGCCAGCGGCCCGCGACCGGGCCCTTGCCGCCCTGCGCGGGGACGGTGCCGCCCGCGCCGCCCCGCCGGTACTCGACATTGGCCACGGCGAAGCCGCGCCGGGCCAGGAAGTCGGCGAACGGGGTGACGTGGCGGCGGTCGTACGGAGTCCGCCAGGCGCCGCCGTGCAGGATCACGACCAGCGGGGCCAGGGCCGCCGCCGGGTCGTCCGGGCCGCGCGGGGCGTAGAAGTCGATCACCTGGTCGGGATGGTCGCCGTAGGCGGCCACGGCGTCGGGGTCGACCGGCGGGTGCGAGAAGGCCGACGCCTCCTCCTGGGTGTCCCGGGCGGCGTCGCGGGCGTCCGCGTCACCCGGTTCTGCGGCATCGCGGGGAGCGGCGTCGTCCGGCATGCTCCAACAACCTCTCAGCGTCGAAACGGAATTGGGCGGTGCGCGGCCCGGTGGTGACCGGGGGGTCACCTGATGGTGATTCGGCCGTTGGCCGGGACGGTATCAGGCGGGTGACGTGGGCGGACATGGGGTTGTCACGCTCGGTGAAGAGCAAACGGTTCCCCTGTCTCGTTACGCTGACCCGGCCACCCGGCCACCCGGCCACCCGGCCACCCGGCCACCCGACGCACGACGCACGACGCACGACGCACGACGCACGACACAACGAAGCGACCGACCACCCGACGCACGCCACAACGAAGCGACCGACGACCCGCCCGACCGAAACTCACGGAGGCCCCATGCCCGCCGAGCCCTCCATGCCTGCCGAGCCCGCCGCGTCCGCCGCGACCCCCGCGTCCGCCGCGACCCCCGCGTCCGCCGCGACCCCCGCGTCCGCCGCGGCCTCCGCGGCCTCCGCCTCCGCCGAGCCCGGCACCGTCCGCCCCGGTGGCCGCACCGCGCGGGTGCGCGCCGCCGTCCTGCGCGCGGCCGGGGACATACTGGCCGAGCAGGGTTTCGCGCGGCTCGACCTGGCGGACGTGGCCCGGCGGGCCGAGGTCGGCAAGACGACGGTGTACCGCCGGTGGGGCACCGTGACGGGCCTGGTCGCGGACCTGCTCGTCGACATGGCCGAGCAGTCGCTGCCCCGCGCCGACACCGGTTCCGTACTGGACGACCTGCGCGCCAACGCCGAACTGGTCCGGCGGACCCTGGCCGACGACCGGCAGGGCCCGCTGTTCCGCGCGGTCATCGCGGCGGCCACCTGCGACCCGCGCACCGCCGAGGCGCTGGCCCGCTTCTACGACGTACGCGTCGCGGAGTGGGTGCCCTGCGTCGAGCGCGGTGTCGAGCGCGGCGAACTGCCGCCGGACACCGACCCCGCGCTGGTCGTACGCGCGGTGTCGGCGCCCCTCTACTACGCGCTGCTCACCACCGGGACGGTCCCGGACCGGGCCGCGGCGGACCGCGCGGCACGCGCCGCCGTCGCCGCGGCCACGGCGGGGGCGTACGCGATCACCGAGCGCCCCTGAGACCTCGCCGCCCCCGAGGCCGGGTCACCCCAGGGCCTCCCCCAGGACCTCCCCCAGCACCCGCGCCGCCCGCTCCGCGTCCGCGAACCCCGTGTACAGCGGCGTGAACCCGAAGCGGAGCACGTCGGGGCGGCGGAAGTCGCCGACCACGCCGCGCTCGACGAGCCGCCGCATCACGCCGCCCGCGTCCGGGCACCGCAGCGCGACCTGGCTGCCCCGTTCGGCGTGCGCGGCCGGGGTCAGGGACTCCACCCGGCCCCCGGGCACGTACGCGGTGACGCACTCCAGGAAGAAGTCCGTCAGGGCGAGGGACTTGGCCCGTACCGCCTCGATGGTGACCGCCTCGTCGTCCCACACGTCCAGGGCGGCGTCCAGGGCGAGCATGGAAAGGATGTCGGGCGTGCCGACCCGGCCGCGCAGAGCCCCCGGGGCCGCCTCGAACTCCGCCCGCATGCCGAAGGGTTCGGCGTGCGAGTTCCAGCCGGGCAGCGGAGAGTCGAAGCGGTCCTGGAGCCCGGACCGCACGTAAAGGTACGCGGGCGAACCCGGCCCCCCGTTCAGGAACTTGTACGTGCAGCCCACCGCGAGGTCGACCCCGTGCGCGTCGAGCCCGACCGGCAGGGCGCCCGCGCTGTGGCAGAGGTCCCACACGACGTACGCCCCCGCGGCGTGTACGGCGGCGGTCAGCCCTGCCAGGTCGTGCAGCCGGCCGGTGCGGTAGTCGACGTGGTTGAGCAGCACCGCGGCGGTACGGGGGCCGAGGGCGGCGGGTACGTCGCCCGGGGCCACGGGCCGCACGGTGCAGCCCGTCATCCGGGCCGCCGAGCCGGCGATGTATCCGTCCGTGGGGAACGTCGAGGCGTCGACCAGGATCTCGTCGCGCCCAGGACCGTTCCCGCGGTTCCCGCCGTCCCGTCCATCGGCTTCGGCGAGCCGCACCGCGCCCACCACCGCCTTGAAGACGTTGACGCTGGTCGAGTCGCCGACGACGATCCGCCCTGGTCCGGCGCCCACCAGCGGGGCGATGCGGTCGCCGATCCGCTCGGGCGCCGTCCACCAGCCGCTCTCCTCCCAGGACCGGATCCGCAGCTCGCCCCACTGTCTTCCGACGACGTCCGCCACGCGGCCGGGCACGTGCGCGGGCAGCGCGCCCAGCGAGTTCCCGTCGAGGTAGACGACGTCGTCGAGCACGAACCGGTCGCGCAGCGCGCCGAGCCGGTCATCCGCGTCCAGCTCCTCGGCCTTCTTGAGCAGTACGGGCGGCCGGTCAGACATGGGACCTCGCCGTCCACAGCTCGGGAAAGACATTGCTCCGCGCCCGCTTCTCCAGCCAGGCCACCCCGGCGGAGCCGCCGGTGCCCGTCTTCGCGCCCATGGCCCGCCGGGTGGCGACGAGATGATCGTTGCGCCAGCGCCAGACCAGCTCGGCTATGTCGGTCAGGACCTCGCCGAGCCGGGCGAGGTCCGCGCTCTCGTCGCCGGAGTAGAGCTCCGTCCAGACGGCCTCGACCTCGGGCGAGGGCTCGTACTTGCGGGAGACGTCGCGCCGCAGCACGGCGTCCGGTACGGCGTGCCCGCGCCGGGCGAGCAGCCGCAGCACCTCGTCGTACAGGCTGGGCTCCTGGAGCGCCTTCTCCAGTTCGTCGTGGACGCGCGGCGCGCCCCGGTGCGGGGCCAGCATGGACGCGGACTTCTCGCCGAGCAGGAACTCCATGCGCCGGTACATCGCGGACTGGAAGCCGGACCCCTCGCCGAGGGAGCCGCGGTAGGAGTTGAACTGCGCGGGTGTCAGCCCGCCGAGCGGCTTCCAGGAGGCGTTCAGCGCCTCCAGCTCGCGGACCGACCGCTTCAGCGCGGCGGTCGCGGCCGGTACGTCGCCCGCGCGCAGGGACCGCGACGCGGTCTCCCACTCGTGGACGATCACCGTGAACCACAACTCCATGACCTGGGTGGTCACCAGGAAAACCATTTCCCCTGGATCGTCGGAGAGGGTGTGCTGGAGGTGGGTCAGGACGTCGGCCTGGACGTAGTCCTCGTAGGGCGTCGTCCCTCGGAAGTCGAGATGCGGGGCCTCTGGCTCGTGCATCGCTGTCTCCTGTTGTGTACTCCGGGTAGCGGTCCGCCCCTGCCGTTACCGGCACGGGGGCCCCGGTCCCCGGATGCATCCTCATCAATGCTCTCCCGAAACTTCAAGGCGCGCCCGATCTCCGGCCGAAGACGGAGCCGAGGACGGCGCCGAAGACGGATCCGAGGGCACGGGCCGGGGAGTACCAGGCGTACGGGCAGTACGGGCAGTACGGGGAGTACGGGGAGTACGGGGAGTACGTACGAGGATCAGGACCAGGGCCGCCGCGAGGAGACCGATGGCGCCCGCCACGGCGTTCGCGGTGTCCAGGCCGGCCGCGAAGGCGCTGTGCAGCCGGTGCGCGGGAAGGACGCCGCGCAGCGCTTCGGCGCCGCCGCCCGCGAGCGCGTGGGCGGCACCGTGCGGGTCCGCGGTGCCGTGCAGGCTGTGTTCCATCCGGGCCGTCGCGACGGTCCCGAAGACGGCGACGCCGAAGGCGTAACCGAGCTGGCGGAAGGTGTTGACCGCGCCGCCCGCCATACCGGCGTTCTCGGCCGGGACGGCGGCGAGGGCGGCGCCCGCCACCGACGGGTTCACCAGGCCCACGCCGAAACCGCAGACGACGAGCCCGGCCGTGAGCGCGGGCCACGACGAGTCCGCGTCGAGCACCGCCTGCCCCAGGGTGCCGCCCCCGATGAGCAGCAGTCCGCCGCCGATGGTCAGCCGGGCGGACGCCCCGTGCAGCAGCCGGCCGCTCAGCGCCGCCGCGACGAAGGCGGCGACGGCGAGCGGTATCAGCACCAGACCGCCGCGGATCGGGCTCATGCCCAGCAGGGTCTGGAGCCAGATCGAGGTGTACGGGAGCACACCGAACGCCACGGCGTTCAGGGCCAGCGCGCCGACCATCACGCCCACGAAGGCCGGGCGGCGGAACAGCGAGAGGTCCAGCAGGGGGTGCGCCGTCCGCCGCTCGACCACGACGAAGGCGATCAGGGACACGGCCGCGACCGCGAAGGCGAGCACCGTCTGAGCCGATCCCCAGCCGACGGCCTCCGCCCGCACCACGGCGAACGTCGTCCCGCCCGCGAACAGAGCGAAGGCGGCCGTACCCGCCCAGTCGACCCGCTTGCCCCGCGGCGACCTGGACTCGCTGACGGTCCGCAGGGTGAGCCAGACGGCGAGGACGCTCACCGGCAGATTGACGAAGAAGATCCACCGCCACCCCACGCTCTGAGTGAGGACGCCGCCGAGGATCGGCCCGCACGCGGCGGCGGCACCGCTGACCGCGCCCCACACGCCGAGCGCGACCGAGCGGTCCCGCCCCTGGTACGCCGCGCCGAGCAGCGACAGCGTGGTGGCGAACATGGCGGCGGCGCCGATCCCCTGGAGCCCGCGGAACAGCACGAGCGTCGTGGAGTTCACCGCGAGGCCGCAGGCGAGGGACGCGGCGGCGAAGAGTGCCGTGCCGACCGCGTAGACCCGGCGGCGGCCGACGATGTCGGCCAGTACGCCCGCGCCGAGCAGCAGGGCGGCGAGCGTCAACGCGTAGATGTCGAGCACCCATTGCAGTCCGGAGAGGGACGCGTCGAGCGCGTCCGCGATCTCCGGCATCGCCACGATGACGATGGTGACGTCCAGCAGCAGCATGAACGTCCCCAGACAGACCGCGATCAGCGGCCTCCACTTGGCCATGTACACCCAACTCCCTCAGCGGTTACGTGTTCCGGTTACGTGTTCCGGTGGACGCCACGCAGAATGGGTGCGGACGGCACCGACCCGCCGGTCACGGGCCGTCGTTCCTCGTTTTCCGACACCCAGAAGGGCGCAGGGGATGGGATCCGACACATTCGACGCGCTCGACCTCAAGGTGCTGCACGCGCTGGAGGTGGCGGGGCGCGCTCCCTTCAGCCGCATCGCGGAGGTGCTGGACGTCTCGGACCAGACGGTCGCCCGCCGCTACCGCCGGCTGCGCGCCGAGGCGGCGCTGCGGGTGGTGGGGGTGCGCGACGGCATCCGGCTGGGGCAGGACCAGTGGATGCTTCAGCTCCGCTGTGCGCCGGACGCGGCTGAGGTGATCGCGCGGGCGCTGGCCCGGCGGCCCGACACCGCCTGGATCGCGCTGGCCTCCGGAGGCACCGAGGTCGTCTGTGTGACGCGCGCCCGGTCCCGGGGCGAGCAGGAGGACCTGCTGCTCAGCAAGTTGCCCCGGACGCCCAGCATCGTCGAGATCCGGGCCCATCAGGTGCTGCACCGGTTCTTCGGCGGTCCGGTGGGATGGCTGAGCAAATCGCGGGCGCTGACGGGCCGGCAGGCCGCGCAACTGCGGGGTCCGGTGGAGCCGCCCGGCACCGCGGAGCCGCCTCGCATCACCGCCGAGGACGAGCCGATCGTCGGCGTCCTCGAACGGGACGGCCGGGCCACCTACCCCGAGCTGCGGCGGGCGACGGGCGGCACGGAACCGGTGCTCAAGCGCAGGCTGTCCCGGCTGCTGTCGTCCGGCGCGTTCTTCATCGACCTCGAATTCGACGTCGGCCGCTTCGGGTACGGCACCCGGGCCGTCCTGTGGGTCTCCGCCGCGCCCGGCGCCCTGGAGGAGGTCGGCAACGCCCTGGCCGCGCATCCTGAGGTGGCCTTCGTGGCGGCCGTCGCGGGCGGGGCGTGCGACCTGGTCGCCGTCGTCATCACCCGGGACAACGCGGAGCTGTTCCGCTACCTGGCCCGTGGCGTCGGCGGACTGCCCGGCGTCGTACGCTCCGAGACGTCACCGGTACTGAGACACGTCAAGCAGCTCACGTACGGGGCGTGACGTGGGTGCCCCGCCGCCCGGCGGGAGGCGGGGCGGCGGATGGCAGACTGCACTCATGACGACGCACAAGAACCTGCTGGGCGGCCCGGAACCGACCCGGCTGCCCGAGAACGAAGAGGCGTACCGCCTGCTGGGCGAGGAGTCGCTGCCGCCGGCGGAGGTCGCCGCGCGGTACCCGACGTTCTCGCTCGCCTGGGCGATGCTCGCCGACGACGCCTTCGAGGCCGGACGGGTCGTCGAGTCGTACGCGTACGCCCGCACCGGATACCACCGCGGTCTGGACGCGCTGCGCCGGGCCGGCTGGAAGGGCCACGGACCCGTCCCGTGGGACCACCGGGCCAACCGCGGCTTCCTGCGCTGCCTCGCCGCCCTCGCCCGCGCCGCGGAGGCGATCGACGAGAAGGACGAGGCGGAACGCTGCCTGCAATTCCTGAAGGACAGCAGCGAAGAGGCGTTCGCGGAACTGCGCCGGTAGCCCCCGGCCAGGGCGCCCCTACGGGGGCGCCCTGAAGGGGCGCGGGGAACGGCGCGACCAGCCACAACGCACCCGCACCCGACCCACAGCCCGCTCAGGGGCGCGGGGAACTGCGCGGAAAACCACAGCGAACCCGCACCCGCCCCACCGACCCCGTACCCCCCGACTCACCGCCCTCTCAGGGGCGCGGAGAACTGCGCGAAGAACCACAACGAACCCGCACCCGCCCCACCGACCCCGTACCCCCGGCTCACCGCCCCCGCCGCTCCCCCTCCAACGGCGGAGCCGACACGTTGCCGTGGGTGCGGCACTCCGGCCGCCGGCATCCCTCCGCCGGACGGCGGACCGTCGCGAAGGCCAGCGCCGACCCGATCACCAGCACCCCCGCGCACAGCGGCATCGCCCGCCGGAACGCGTCGTCGAACTGCTCCGCCGAGCGGTACGCCTCCGGCCCCATGCCGGTGAGCAGCGGCAGCGCGGCCACCGCGACGAGACCGGCCACCCGGGCCGCCGCGTTGTTGATACCGCTGGCAAGACCGGCCCGCGCGGCGTCCACGGAGGCCAGGACGGTGGCCGTCAGCGGCGCGACCAGGGTGACCATGCCCGAGCCCATGACAAGGAGCGCGGGCAGGACGTCGGCCACGTAGGAGGCGTCGGGGCCCACGCGCAGCATCAGCAGCATGCCGCCCGCGCACAGCAGCGGCCCCGCCGTGAGCGGGATGCGCGGCCCGATGCGCTTGGCCAGGTCGCCGGAGCGGGCGGAGAACAGCAGCATCAGGACGGTCGTCGGGAGCAGCGCCGTACCGGCGGCCAGCGGTGAGTAACCGGCCACGACCTGAAGCTGGAGCCCGGCCAGGAAGAAGAACCCGCCGAAGGCGGCGTAGACGCACAGGGTCACCAGGTTGACCGCCGTGAACTGGCGGGAGGCGAAGATGCCGGGCGGCAGCATCGGATCCGCGCGCCGCTTCTCCACGTACCCGAAGCCGATCCCGGCCGCGACCCCGGCGACCGCGCAGAGGGCGACGACGAGGGAGCCGCCGCGCGCCTCGATCAGCGCGTACGTCACCAGGGCCAGACAGAGCGCGCCGAGCGCGGCGCCGAGCACGTCGAAGCGGCGGTGCCCGCGAGCACCCGCAGTGGTGTCGCCCCCGCCCGGAACGGCGCCGCCGCCCGATTCCGGCACGTGCCGCAGGGCGACGGGTACGCACAGCACGGCCAGCGGGATGTTCAGCAGGAAGACCCAGCGCCAGCCGGGGCCGTCCACGAGCCAGCCGCCGACGAACGGGCCGACGGCCGCGCCGACACCGCCGAACCCGGACCAGAGCCCGACCGCTCTCGACCGGTCGTCGGGGTGGAAGGACGCCTGGATGATCGCGAGCGAGCCGGGCGTCAGCAGGGCGCCGCCGACGCCCTGGAGGGCCCGCGCGGCGATCAGCACGCCCGCGTTGGGCGCGAGACCGCAGAGCAGCGAGGCCACCGCGAACCACACCACGCCGAGGACGAAGACCTTCCGGCGTCCGTACCGGTCGCCGAGCGCCCCGCCGATGAGGATCAGACCCGCGAGCGTCAGCATGTACGCGTTGACGGTCCACTGGAGCGCGGTCAGGTCGCTGTCCAGGTCGCGGCCGATGCGCGGCAGGGCGACGTTGACGACGGTCGAGTCCAGCAGGGCCATGCTCGAACCGAGCACCGTGGTGAACAGGACCCACCGGCCCCGCGGTTCGGCGATCCGGACGCCGGGCGTGGTGTCCGGCGACTCCTGTGCGGGTGCGGGAGCTGGCATGTGCGGATCATCCCGCGCCGACGGCCCGGAGGCCAGCTCCGCCCGCCCGAAGGCCACCTTCGACGGTTGCCGCACAGAACGGGCCCGGCATCCCCAGCGTCTCCTGGGGATGCCGGGCCCGTCCCGGTGCGAGCGGTGCGCTTACTTGATCTTCGTGCCCGTCGAGCGCAGGTGGCCGCAGGCCGCCGTGACGCGCTCGGCCATCGACGCCTCGGCGAGCTTGCCCCAGGTGCGCGGGTCGTACGTCTTCTTGTTGCCGACCTCGCCGTCGACCTTCAGGACGCCGTCGTAGTTGCGGAACATGTGGTCCGCGATCGGGCGGGTGAACGCGTACTGCGTGTCCGTGTCCAGGTTCATCTTCACCACGCCGTTGTCCAGCGCGGTGGCGATCTCCTCGGCCGTGGAGCCGGAGCCGCCGTGGAAGACGAAGTCGAACGGGGACGCCTTGCCGAACTTGGCGGCGACGCCCTCGCTCAGCTCCTTGAGGAGCTCGGGGCGCAGGACGACGTTGCCCGGCTTGTACACACCATGCACGTTGCCGAACGACGCGGCGAGCAGGTAGCGGCCCTTTTCACCCAGGCCCAGGGCCTCGGCGGTGCGGATCGCGTCGTCGACCGTGGTGTAGAGGGAGTCGTTGATCTCGTGCGAGACGCCGTCCTCCTCGCCGCCGGTCGGGGTGATCTCGACCTCGAGGATGATGTTCGCCTTGCGGGCCTTCTCCAGGAGTTCCTGGGCGATCCGCAGGTTGTCGTCGAGGGTCTCGGCCGAGCCGTCCCACATGTGGGACTGGAACAGCGGGTTCTGCCCCTTGCCGACGCGCTCCTCGGAGATCGCGATCAGCGGACGCACGTACCCGTCGAGCTTGTCCTTGGGGCAGTGGTCCGTGTGCAGCGCGATGTTGACCGGGTACTTCTCGGCGACGATGTGCGCGAACTCGGCCAGCGCGACCGCGCCGCTGACCATGTCCTTCTTGTACTGCCCGCCCAGGAACTCGGCACCGCCGGTGGAGATCTGGACGATGCCGTCGCTCTCGGCCTCCGCGAAGCCGCGCAGCGCAGCGTGCAGGGTCTGGGTCGAGGTCACGTTGATGGCCGGGTAGGCGAACTTGCCTGCCTTCGCCCGGTCGAGCATCTCGGCGTAGACCTCGGGGGTTGCGATGGGCATCTGTCCGCTCCTTGTATGTGCGGGTGGCGTGTTGCTTACGGCCCTGACCTAGGGGGCGACGTCATCGTCGTCCCCATCTTTCCAGACTTGGCCGGATGCTCCAGACAGCGCGTCCGGCCTGTGGACAACCGGGCCCTGAGCCTGTGGACGAACGGGGCCGGACTTCGTGAGAGGTGTGCGCCGCGTCAGTCGAGCCCGAGCTCGTCCTTCGAGAACGCGAAGAGGTACGGCACCCCCGCGCCCTGCTCGATCTTCTCGGCCGCGCCCGTCGCCCGGTCCACGATGGTGGCGACGCCGACGACCTCGGCACCGGCCTCGCGCACGGCCTCGACGGCGGCCAGCGGGGAGCCGCCCGTGGTGGAGGTGTCCTCGACGACGAGGACCCGGCGGCCGGCGATGTCCGGACCCTCGACCCGGCGCTGCATCCCGTGCGCCTTGGCGGCCTTGCGCACCACGAAGGCGTCGAGCCGCTGCCCGCGCGCGGCGGCGGCGTGCAGCATCGAGGCGGCCACCGGGTCGGCGCCCATGGTGAGCCCGCCGACGGCGTCGAAGCCGAGCTCCGCGGTGAGGTCGAGCAGCACCTGTCCGACCAGCGGTGCGGCCTCCCCGTCGAGGGTGACGCGGCGCAGGTCTACGTAGTAGTCGGCCTCGAGCCCCGAGGAGAGGGTCACCTTGCCGTGCACCACGGCCTTGTCCTTGATCTGTTGCAGCAGCGCGCCGCGTACGTCACTCATACGAGTCAGCTTAAGGGCGGGACCCGGCCGGGTTCCGCCCCCGCCTCACAGGCGTCGCCAGGTCCAGGTCATGGTGGCTTCCAGCGGCTCGATGGGCGTGACCAGCCTGGGCGCGGTGTTGAGCCCGTTGGGCGGACCGGTCTGCGGCTCCACGCAGACGGCGGCCTCCTGCTCGTCGTACACGACGACCCACTCCTCGCGGCTGGTGACCTTCAGCTCCAACTGCCCCGGCCAGGTCAGGGTGGTGTCGACGCCGCCGGGCATCCCGAAGCAGTCGTCCCACGGGCCGGGCTTCGGGTCGGTCCGCCGCCCGGTCGGCAGGTGGTCGTCCCCGCGCTCCTCCTGCCAGGCGGGCGCGAAGTCGATCTCCACGTCCGCGCCGCCGAGGCTGCGGTTGAACCACGGGTGCCAGCCGATCTGCGCCGGAAAGGACGACTCGTACGTCTCCACGGCCGTGGTGAGCGTGAGGCTGTCCCCGCCGAGGGTGAAGACCTGCGTGACCCGGCCGGGGTACGGCCAGGGTTCGACCAGGTCGTACGTGATGACGGCCTCGGTGCCGTCGGCCCGCGCGGTGCGCCAGGCGCCGTCCCGGGTGGTGCCGTGGATGGCGTGCGGCGGGGAGTTGAGGGGCATCTCGTGGACGGTGCCGCCGTTGCGGAACCGCCCCTCACGGATCCGCCCGCACCAGGGCACCATCGGGAAGCAGCCGAACTTCGCGCCCTGCCGCAGCAGTTCGACGCCGCCGATCCGCAGTCCGCCCACCCGTCCGCCGTTGCCCGGCTGGACGGTCACCTCCGCGTCGCCCGCGGTCAGCGTGATGTCTTCGCTACTCACGTACCGACCCTACTGGGCCGGTCAGGGCGGCGCCGCGCCCGCCCGGCGGGCGCGGGCACCGGTCCGCTCAGCGGCGCTTGCGCAGCACGCGGTTGACGACGATGGCGGAGGCCAGTACGAACGCGGCGGCGGGCGCCGCCCAGCGCAGGGTGGCGCTGGTGCCCGCGGCCTCGGGCGCCGGCACGGGCGCGTACCGGCCGCGCGGCGGCGCGTGGTCGACCTCCTCCGCGCTGCGCCCGATCATCGTGCGGCGGGCGTGCGCCGCCTCGGCGGGCGGTTCGTCCACCGCGCCGAGCCCGCCGGACACGAGGTCCCCGGCGTCGAGTCCGCCCTCGTCGAACCCGCCGTCCACGAGCTCGCCGAGCACTTCGTCGTCCTCGTCGTCCAGGTCGAGGCCCTCCTCGTCGGGCTCGTCCTCCGCCCCCGGCCCGCTCAGCGCGTCCTCCGTGAGGGGGTCGAGGGACGACGGCGGCACCTCGGTCTCGAAGACGGAGGGAGCGGCGGGCTCGGGCACGGCGTCGAGGTCGGCGCCGGGGCCCACCGGGGAGCCGGCACCGGCGGCATCGGTGTCGGCAGCGTCGGCGTCGGACCCGGCCTCCGCTTCCTGCGTCCCGGCCGCGCTCGCCAGGTTCTCCGCGAAGCGGTTCAGCAGCCGGGTGGCCGCCGAGAGGACCGCGTCCGGCGGCAGTTCCTCGACCCGGCCGTCCGCGGTGGCGCCGCCGCCGAAGGCGAGCGTGGTCCCGCCGTCCGCGGGCAGCAGCCGCACGGTGAGCGCGAGCTTGACGGAACCGCTGCCCCGGGACTCCGTGCCGTCGCCCTCGACGGCGTACGAACCGTCGTCCTTGGCGGTGACCCCCAGCGCGCCGCGGTAGGTGATGCTGTGGCTCCCGACGCGTACCTTCAGGCGACCGGAGACGGGTGCCCCACCCGCGTCCTGCTGGAGGCCGGGGATCGCCCGGGCGATCCGCGCGGGGTCGGCCAGCGCCTCCCTCAGCCGCTCGGCCCGAACCGGAACGAACACCTCATGGTCCATGTCAGCCGAGCCTACCCAGGCCCGCCGGAACCGCACCCGCGTATGACGGGATTCCCCGGGATCCGCGCCCGCGGCGACTCGGTCGGGCGTACCGGCAGGCGTATCAGTCGGCGTACCGCGGACGGACCAGCGTGGAGGGCGGCAGGCCCGTGACCCGGGTGGCCGCCGCGTCCCGGGCGTCGGCGGCGAGCGCAGGCCGGGAGGGCCCGCACGGACAGGACCCGGAGGCGCTGCTCAGCGCCCGGCGGCTGCGCGCGGCGAGGACGAACCCCCAGTCCCGGGGGGTGCGGGAGGCGCCGGAGGCGCGGTCGGGTCCGGCCGCGAACTCCGAGTCGCGGCCGCTCACCCGGTAGGGCAGGGTGCGCAGCCCGGCGGCCCGGACCGTGGTGTCGACCGTCCAGAAGACGCGGGGCCGCGAGGAGACCGGGCCCGCGTGCACCGCGAGCCGGCCGCCGGGGGCCAGGGCGCGGCGGGCCATGCCGTAGAACTCCTGCGAGTAGAGCTTGGCGCTCGCGGTGATGCCCGGGTCGGGCAGGTCCGAGACGATCACGTCGTACGTCCCGCGGGTGTGCCGCAGCCAGTCGAAGGCGTCGGCGGTGACGACGTGCACGCGCGGGTCGGCGTAGGAGTGCCGGTTCAGGGCGGACAGGGCGGGGTCCCGGCGGGCCAGTGCCACGACGGCCGGGTCGAGGGCGACCTCGTCGACCCGGCGCACCCCGGGGTACCGCAGCACCTCGCGCGCGGCGAGCCCGTCGCCGCTGCCGAGCACGAGCACGCGCGCGTGCCGCCCGTTCATGGCGGGGCCGGCCAGGGCCCGGTGGTAGACGCGCTCGTCCCGGCTGCTGAAGCGGAGCCGGCCGTCGAGGAAGAGGAGGAGGGGCCGGCCGTGGGTGCCGCCGGTGAGGACGATCTCCTGGAGGGCGGTCTGCTGGGGGACGCGCACGTCCTCCCCGTACACGGCCTGCCGCGCGGCCCGTTCGAAGTCGCCGGCGAAGACGGCGGCGCCGCCGAGCAGCGCGAGGACGAGGAGGTTGGCGACGACCAGCAGCCAGCGGGCGCGCCGGGTCAGGTCCCGCCGGAACAGGCCGAGGACCAGCGCCGCGCCCGCTATCGCGTTGACCGTCCCGGTGAGCAGCGCGCCGGTGAGCTGGCCGAGCAGGGGCAGCAGCAGGAACGGGAAGGCCAGGCCGCCGACCAGCGCGCCGACGTAGTCCGCGGCGAACAGGTCGGCCACCGCGCCGCCCGCGTCCTGCCGCCGGATGCGCTGGATCAGCTCCATCAGCAGGGGCACCTCGGCGCCGATCAGCAACCCGATGGCCAGGGAGAATCCGACCAGCAGCGCGCGTGATCCGTTCGCCCAGACGCCGCCCCAGTCGCCGGTCCAGGCGAACACCGCGTACAGCGCCATCGCGCTGCATCCGCCGATCAGCGCGAGGGCCGACTCGACGGCGCCGAAGCCGGCCGCGGCGCGGCAGCGCAGCCGCTTGGCCGCGAGCGAGCCGATACCCATGGCGAAGACCATCACGGACAGCACGACGGAGGACTGGGTGACCGAGTCGCCCATCAAGTACGCGGCGAGCGCGAGGAGTTCGAGTTCGTAGACGAGGCCGCAGGCGGCGCAGACGAAGACGCAGACGAGAACGAGGAAGCGGCCGGTGCCGGGCCGGACGGGCAGCCGCGCCGGCCCCGGTCCGCCCCGGGACGGCGGAGCGCCGGGAGCGGCCGGACCGTCCGCTCGCGCGCGACCGGGAGCGGTGAGGGGCGCGCGGGGTTCGATCACCCTGCGAACGCTACGTCACACCCGTAGCACACTACGTCACCCACACGTGTGGATCGCGGGCACGTGTACGGCACCGGGGAGGCCACCGCACGGACCGCGCCCCCGCGCACGGCACGGGGAATCCGCCGTACGCACCGCGCCCCCGCGCACGGCAATGAGAAAGCCGCCGCACGAACAGGGGAAGCCGCGGGCCGTGCGGCGGCTGCCGCCGCACGGCCCGCAGCCCCGCCCCGCACCGGGTGTCTCACAGCGTCGCCGGCACCCTCACGCCCACTTTCGTGCGGGTGGCGACGAGTTGGCCGTCCTGCGGGTAGGCGTGCCAGGTGCGCCAGTGCACCTGGCCCTCGCGGCGCTGCGCGAGCATCGCGGTGAAGGCGTGCGGGCTGCCGGGGAAGACGCCCGCGAGACCTTGGGGATGGTCCGCGACCAGGGCCAGCAACTCCTGGGCGCGGCCCGCGAAGGAGCCGCGCGGGAGCGTCTCGACCCGGGCCGCGAACTCGTACTCCCAGTCGCCGAGCCGCTTGGCGACCCCCAGGGGCAGCGGCGTGCTGCTGCCGGTCATGCAGGCGACGGTCTCCGAACAGGTGCCCCGCTCCTCCTCCAGGATGACCTGGTGGGAGGCGCCCAGGAGCCGCAACTCGACTCTGACGGCGTCGAATTGCAAGGTGAGACCGGCGAGGGCGGGCAGTGGGTCACGGCCCAGGGCCCAGGCGAGGTCGGCCGCGCACGTGTCGGTGTACGAGGTGTTCAGGGTCGTGAGCATGGGTCGGCTCCGCTAGCACGCGAAAAGGGAGGGGGGAGGCAGCGCGCCCCGGTCGGTACCGGGGGATCGGCCCGGTCAGCCCGGTGCCAGAAGGAGGAGGACTGTCCGTGGGCCGCGTTGGCGTTTTAGAGGGAATCATGAACTGTGGCGCTGCCACAGCGCTTTTACCCAACTTCGGCGGGTTTCCATCCCCCCGAGGGCTCCACAGCTCAACTGTTCAACCCCCGCGTGCGCCCGGTGTACGCGGATCTTCGCCGCAAGCCGACACATAGGGGACTCAGCAGGGCTCATGTGGCCGCCGGGGACACGGAAGTGCCCGCCGGGGAAGATCCCCGACGGGCACCTGGGGGCAAGTTCCGGAAGCACTTCCCCCTGGACTGAGCTCGGCTGCCCCGTGTCAGCTGCCTCCGCCGCATCCGCCGCCCCCGCCGCCGCACGACGACCCGCCCCCGCACGACGAGCCGCCACAGGACGAGCCGCCGCCGCACGACGAGTGACCGTGGTGGCCGCCGGACGAGTCACCGCCGGTCGAGCCGGTGTCGCTGCTCCCGGCCCACCAGCTGTTGCTGCTGCCGGAGCTCGAGCCGCGCGAACCGCTCCGCTTGCGGCCCTTCGACCGGTAGGCGCCCGAGTCGTCACCGCGTCCCGCGGCCACGACGGCGCCGATCAGTACGACCAGACCAACCGCCAGGATGATGCCGATGAACATGGCGTCACCCTCCTTCCACTTCCCCCGAAGCGGCCCCCCGTGGGCCCCTTGCCTGTGCTTTGTTCCTGCGTGTCACCTGTGCTTGTTCCTGCGTGTCACGGGTGCTTGTTCCTGCGTGGAGGGGGGATGCCCGTGCACCGCGGGAGCCAAAGCCGAGTTGAGGAAGTCCAGAGCTTCGGCGCAGGATGGCGGCCATGACCCCCAGCGCACGCCCCTTCCTCAACCGCCGGCTCGCCGAGTTCGGGACCACGATCTTCGCCGAGATGTCGGCCCTGGCGCTCAGCACCGGAGCGATCAACCTCGGCCAGGGATTCCCCGACACGGACGGCCCGGAGGAGATCCGGGAGGCCGCGGTGCGCGCCCTCAGGGACGGCCGCGGCAACCAGTACCCGCCGGGTCCGGGCGTCCCCGAGCTGCGGGAGGCCGTCGCCGCGCACCAGCGGCGCCGCTACGGCCTCGCGTACGACCCCGGCACCGAGGTCCTGGTCACCGCGGGCGCCACCGAGGCGATCGCCGCGTCCCTGCTGGCGCTGGTCGAACCGGGCGACGAGGTGATCGCGTTCGAGCCGTACTACGACTCGTACGCGGCCTCGATCGCGATGGCGGGCGGGCGGCGGGTGCCGGTGACGCTGCGCCCGCACGAGGGGGCGTTCCGGCTCGACCTCGACGAGCTGCGGGACGCGGTCACCGACCGCACCCGGCTGCTGCTGGTCAACACCCCGCACAACCCCACCGGCACCGTGCTGACCCGCGCGGAGCTGGCCGAGATCGCCCGGCTCGCCGTCGAGCGCGACCTGCTCGTGGTCACCGACGAGGTCTACGAGCACCTGGTCTTCGACGACGCCGAGCACGTGCCGCTGGCGTCCTTCCCGGGCATGCGGGAGCGGACGGTCACCATCGGGTCCGCCGGGAAGACGTTCTCCTTCACCGGCTGGAAGGTGGGCTGGGTGGCCTCGACGCCGGAGCTGACCGGCGCGGTGCGCTCGGCGAAGCAGTTCCTGACGTACGTGGCCTCGGGCCCGTTCCAGTACGCGGTCGCCGAGGCGCTGGCGCTGCCGGACGCGTACTTCGACACCTTCCGGGCGGACATGCGGGCCAAGCGGGACATGCTGGCGGCGGGGCTCGCCGACGCCGGGTTCGAGGTCTTCCGCCCGGCGGGCACCTACTTCGTCACCACCGACATCCGTCCGCTCGGCGAGTCGGACGGCTTCGCGTTCTGCCGCGCGCTGCCGGAGCGGGCCGGTGTCGTCGCCGTCCCGAACGCGGTCTTCTACGACGACCGGGAGGCCGGGGCGCCGTTCGTGCGGTTCGCGTTCTGCAAGCGTACGGAGGTCCTGGAGGAGGCCGCGAAGCGGCTGAAGGCGGCGTTCTAGGTGCCCCGGCAGGCAACGTTTGCCCGTCAAGGAGCGGCGTTCGGTGCGTGCTCTCGGCGTGCCGGGCGCAAGCCCTCGTACTGGACGTACTTGGGTTTGTGCCCGGTGCGGCGAGAGTGCGTGCCGGGCGTCGCGACGGGGCGAACGTTGCCTGTTGGGGCACTAGCACCGGGGGGACGGGAGGCCGGGGTGGCGCGCCGGACCGGCACGAGCCGTACCCACACGGCCGCGTAATGCTCGCAAATACCCCATAAGGGACGCACAGTTCGCTTGTGACCCACGCGAGCACCATCCCCGCCCCCACCACCGAGGAGGCCGCCGCCGGGCGCCGGGTCCGGCCGGTCCCGCGCCCCCGGCGGCTGCCGACGACGGCGGCCACCGCGCTCGGGCTGTTCGCCGCCGCCCGCCTCACCGGCTGCCTCGCGCTCGCCGCCCTCGCCCGCGGTGACGGCCGACAGCCCCTCGCGCTGCTCGGCCGGTCCTGGGACTCGCTGTGGTACCTGGGGATCGCGGCACACGGCTACGGACGCACGCTGCACTTCCGCACCGTCGTCCAGAGCGACATGGCGTTCTTCCCGCTCTACCCGGGACTCGTGCGCGCCGTCACCACCGCCGCCCCGCTGAGCGGCGGCGCGGCCGGACTGCTGGTCTCCTGGACCGCCGCCGCGCTCGCCGCGTACGGGATCTATCTGGTCGGGGCGCGGGTGCGCGGGCCCGCGGTCGCCACCGTGCTGGTGCTGCTCTGGGGGCTGCTGCCGCACTCCGTGGTGCTGTCGATGGCGTACACGGAGCCGGTGCTCACCGCCCTGGCCGCCTGGTCGCTGCATGCGGTGCTCACCGGGCGGTGGGTGTGGGCGGGCACGCTCGCGGCGCTCGCGGGGCTGTCCCGGCCGAACGGCTTCGCGGTGGCCGCGGCGGTGATGACGGCGGCCGCGCACGAACTCTGGCGGGGCCGGGGCCAAGGACAGGGCGGACCCGGGCGGGAGCGCGGAGAAGAGCGAAAAGTTACCCACAGGCTGTGGACGGGGATCGCGCTCGCGCCGCTGGGCTGGGCCGGATACGTGCTGTGGGTCGGCCGCCGGACGGGTGATCCGCTCGGCGGCTACTTCACGGTGCAGCGGCTGTGGGGCTCCCGGTTCGACCTCGGGGACGGCTCGCTGGGCTTCATGCGGCACCTGCTGCTGCGCGGCGACAGGTTCGTCTTCCCGCTGACGATGGTGATCGTGGCGGCGGGCGTGCTGCTGTTCGCGCTGCTCCTCGCCGAGCGCGTCCCCGTGCCGCTGGTGGTCTACAGCGGCGTACTGCTCCTCGTGGTGCTCGGCGGCTCCGGCTTCTTCGCCTCGAAGCCGCGCTTCCTGCTGCCCGCCTTCCCGCTGCTGCTGCCGCTGGCCGGCGCGCTGGTGCGCACGGCAAGAGCCCGGCCCTGGCACGCCGCACTCGTGGTGGGCGCCCTGGCCGGGCTCTCGTTCGCCTACGGGGCGTACCTGGTCGTCTTCTCCCGCACGCCGCTGTGAGCGGCACGCACACCGCTGTGAGTCCCGCGGACCGACGTCCCCGGTGACCGGTGGGCGACGCCTACGCGTCGTCCTCCGGCTTCTCCACACCCTCGGCGTCGGCCACGTCCTGCTCCAGGCCGAGCTGCTCGACGAGCCACTTGTCGAACTCGATCGCGGCACGCACCCAGCTCACCGTCGAGGAGACGAAGTGCTCCAGGCTGACACCCGTGCCGATCAGCATCTGCGCCTCGCCGATGAGGCGGACGGTGCCGTCGTCGTGCGTGTGGGTGTAGACCTTCGGCCACAGCGTGCGGCGGTTCCAGTCGTCGACGGACTCCAGCAGCGCCGGCTTCTCGTCGATCTGGTGCGGGCGGTCGTAGAACGTCCGCACCGAGAAGACCTGCTGGTCGCCCTCACCGCGGAACATGAAGTACGTACGGAACTGCTCCCACGGCGCGACGAGGTCTCCCTCTTCGTCGACGAGGTGCTTGAGCTCCATCTGGTCGAGGAGCTGCTTCACGAGGTCCTGATCCGGGACGACGGGGCCCGCCGGTCCGCCGGGCTGCGGCTCGGGCTGGCCCCCGAAGTTCGGAATCGAGGACGGGTCGATGCTCACCGTGTTTTTCCCTTCGTACGGATCCCGCCATCCTCCCTCATGCGGGGAGGGGGGTGGCAAGCCCCGACGCCCCTGTCAGCCACGGGCTGACACGATCCGGTCACCCGGAAGTGACGGGGTCATGACTGGCGGGCGGCAGGATCGCGGCATGGGGATGCGGAGAGAGCTGCGGTGGCTCCTGTGGGGGCTGTGGCTTGGGTGTCTGGCGTTCGCGATCTGGTTCGTGGTCGCGGTGGTCCTCTTCCTGGCGGACAACACGCCGTTCAGCCCGTTCATGGAGTGACGCGGGCCCGCCACCCGGGAGAGGGTGGCGGGCCCGTACGGCACATGTCCTGATGCCTGCCTACAGCGTCTTGCCGGTTGCCGGGCCCACGATCAGGTCGTCGCCGAAGCGGTCCACGCGGACCGTGTCGCCGTCCTTGATCTCGCCGGACAGGATCTCCCGGGCGAGCCGGTCGCCGATCGCGGTCTGCACCAGGCGGCGCAGCGGACGGGCGCCGTACGCCGGGTCCATGCCCTCGTCGGCGAGCCAGGCCAGGGCCTCGTCGGTGATCTCCAGGGTGAGCCGGCGCTCGGCGAGCCGCTTCGCGAGGGCGTCGATCTGGAGCCGGGCGATCCGGCTCAGCTCGTCCTTGGAGAGGGCGGAGAAGACCACCAGGTCGTCCAGCCGGTTGAGGAACTCGGGCTTGAAGGAGGCACGGACCACCTCCAGGACCTGCTCCCGCTTCTCCGTCTCGCTGCTCACCGGGTCGACCAGGAACTGGCTGCCCAGGTTCGACGTCAGCACCAGGATGGTGTTGCGGAAGTCCACCGTCCGCCCCTGACCGTCCGTCAGACGCCCGTCGTCGAGCACCTGGAGCAGGATGTCGAAGACCTCGGGGTGCGCCTTCTCCACCTCGTCGAGCAGCACGACGCTGTACGGGCGCCGGCGCACGGACTCGGTGAGCTGGCCGCCCTCCTCGTAGCCGACGTAGCCGGGCGGGGCGCCGACCAGGCGGGCCACGCTGTGCTTCTCGCTGTACTCCGACATGTCGATGCGGACCATCGCACGCTCGTCGTCGAAGAGGAAGTCGGCGAGCGCCTTGGCGAGTTCGGTCTTGCCGACGCCGGTCGGGCCGAGGAAGAGGAAGGAGCCGGTGGGCCGGTCGGGGTCGGCGATGCCGGCCCGCGAGCGCCGTACCGCGTCGGAGACCGCGCGCACGGCCTCGGACTGCCCGATCAGCCGCTTGCCGAGCTCGTCCTCCATGCGCAGCAGCTTCTGCGTCTCGCCCTCCAGCAGGCGCCCGGCGGGGATGCCGGTCCAGGCGGCGACGGTGTCGGCGATGTCGTCGGAGCCGACCTCCTCCTTCACCATGGTGTCCTTGGCGGCCTCCTCCTCGGCCGCGGACGCCTCCTGAAGGTCGCGCTCCAGGGACGGGATCTCGCCGTAGAGCAGCTTGGACGCGGTGTCGAAGTCGCCGTCGCGCTGGGCTCGTTCGGCCTGGCCGCGGACGTCGTCCAGCTTCTCCTTCAGCTCACCGACCCGGTTGAGGGACTGCTTCTCCTTCTCCCAGCGGGCGGTGAGGCCGCGCAGCTCCTCCTCCTTGTCGGCGAGGTCGCGGCGCAGCTTGTCCAGGCGCTCCTTGCTCGCGGCGTCGGTCTCCTTGCTGAGGGCCAGTTCCTCCATCTTCAGCCGGTCGACGGAGCGCTGGAGCTCGTCGATCTCGACGGGCGAGGAGTCGATCTCCATCCGGAGCCGGGACGCGGCCTCGTCCACCAGGTCGATGGCCTTGTCGGGCAGGAAGCGCGAGGTGATGTACCGGTCGGAGAGGGTCGCGGCGGCCACCAGGGCGCTGTCCGCGATCTGCACCTTGTGGTGGGCCTCGTACCGTCCCTTGAGTCCGCGCAGGATCGCGATGGTGTCCTCCACGGTGGGCTCGGCGACCAGGACCTGCTGGAAGCGGCGCTCCAGGGCGGGGTCCTTCTCGATCCGCTCCCGGTACTCGTCGAGGGTGGTCGCGCCGACCATGCGCAGCTCGCCGCGGGCCAGCATCGGCTTGAGCATGTTGCCCGCGTCCATGGCGGAGTCGCCGCCGGCGCCCGCGCCCACGACGGTGTGCAGCTCGTCGATGAAGGTGATGATCTGCCCGTCGGAGTCCTTGATCTCCGCGAGCACGGTCTTCAGCCGCTCCTCGAACTCACCGCGGTACTTGGCCCCGGCCACCATGGCGCCGAGGTCGAGCGCGACGAGCCGCTTGTCCTTCAGGGACTCGGGAACGTCGCCCTTGACGATGCGCTGGGCGAGGCCCTCGACGACGGCGGTCTTGCCGACGCCGGGCTCGCCGATGAGCACCGGGTTGTTCTTGGTGCGCCGCGACAGCACCTGGACCACGCGGCGGATCTCGGTGTCCCGGCCGATGACCGGGTCGAGCTTGCCCTCCCGCGCGGCGGCGGTGAAGTCGGTGCCGAACTTTTCGAGTGCCTTGTACTGGCCCTCGGGATCCGGGGTCGTCACCCGGCGCCCTCCCCTGGTCTTCTGGAACGCTTCCAGCAGTTTCTTCGCACTGGCGCCCTGCGAGGAGAGTACGTCCCCGGTCCGGCCGCCCTTCGCGGCGATGCCGATCAGCAGGTGCTCGGTGGACAGGTACTCGTCGCCGAGCTCCCTGGCCCGCTCGGTGGCGTCGGCGATGACGGCGAGCAGTTCGCGGTCGGGCTGCGGGGGCGCGACGGTCGAGCCGGTCACGCTGGGCAGCCCGGCCAGCACCCGCTCGGCGCCGGCCCGCACGGCGGCCTGGTCGGCGTCGACCGCGGCCAGCAGGTCGGTGATGTTCTCGTTCTCCTCGCCCGCCAGCAGAGCGAGCAGCAGGTGTGCGGGGGTGAGGTCCGGGTGCCCCTCGGACACGGCCCGATTGCCGGCCGCTTGGATCGCGTCCCGGCTCCTGTTGGTCAGCTCGGCGTCCACGTTCGCTGTCTCCTCCTCCTGGCGTCGGCCGTCCGTCAGCCTGACTCAAGCAACGTCCACAAACTTGAGTCTATTCCACTCAAGGGCAGCCACGGGGGCGAACGCGCCGACTTCGACAAGTTCCCGCCACGCCGGAGGAGGGCTCGCTCGGGTGAGGGGCGACACGCGAAAGCGCCGCGCGGATACGCGCGGCGCCAGAACGGGCTCCGCAGAAGCGGTGATACCCGGAGGTTTCGCCCAAAACTGCAGCGGCGTCACCGTGCTCAGGTCACGGTGACGCCGCTGCGGGGGGAAGCACCTGAGCGATCTGTAACGACGGGGGAATCGCGTCAGGCACTGCGGGGGGTGGCTGTAACGGTCCTTACGTCCGGCGCTGCCGGCTCGGCCAGTTCATGGTCGCGCTGGTCGAGGTTGACGAAGATCATTCCGTATCGGATGGCGCACCGTACGGGCTGCGGCGCCCCCCGAGGCCGCCGCAGACACCGGTAGGCCCGGACATCGTCCTCGTCGTCCCGGGTGACGACCACCGGCTCTCCGAACACGGTCACCATCAACGAGTCACCGCTGTGGGGGATGGCGGTGGCCAGATCGATGAAGTGCCAGCCGGACCGGTAGGCCGTGGCCATCTCCCGGCGGAAGGAGCGGTCGTCAGGGGGAGTGGTCATGCGTTCACGCCCTTGGGGGCGCTGATACTCCAGGAAAGGTCCCCGGGAACGTCCGCGGTGACGCTGCTCCAGGAGAGGTCGCCCGACTGGGCGCTGCTCCAGGAGAGGTCCGGGGGCACGGAGTCGGTCGTGCTGGACTGTGCATCAGCAGGCTCACTGCTCCAGGAAAGGTCCAGGGCGCTTGCGGCACTGAAGACCATCCCAGCGGAGAAGGCGACAGCGAGCACCGAGCGAACCATTCTCTTGCACATAGTCGGCTTCGTCCTCACTTCCTTGGATACTCTCCCCCGCCGTCCCCAAGACGATGGCTCATTCAGTCAGGCAAACACCACAGGGTCGATGCATCATGTTCCTGCACGTTCAGGACCCTGGGGGGTGGAGCTTTGCCTACAAAGAACTCACATCGGACACATCCTCATGCCGAGACTGAACTGTGCGACGAGGGTAAGCGTCTGTATGCCAGTGCACTGCGCTCGGGACGCATAGCCCGTACCGAGGTCGAAGAGGCACCCTGCCTGATGGAATTCGCCCTCCTGCATCCCGATCCGGACGACGCCCTGTGGCTGCGTCCGGTGCCGCCGGCGGCCGCGCTCGCGCAGCGGCTGCACCCCATAGAGCGGGAGATACAGGAGCGCAGGAGCCAGGCCGTACTGCTGACCGACTCCTTCGAGCCATTCATGGCCATCAGTGCCCAGGATCCGCCGACCACGCACGCCATCACCGTGCTCGAGGGCATCAACCGGATCAACTCGGCGATCGAGCTGGCCATGGCCGAGTGCCGCTCCGAGATCCTCACCGTCCAGCCGGGCGGCGGCCGCAGCGAGCACTCGCTCACCGAGGCCCTGGAGCGCGGCCAGGCGGTCATCGCCCGCGGCATCACCATGCGCACGCTCTACCAGCACACCGCCCGGCACAGTCAGGGGACGCTCGCCTACGCCGAGCACATGACCAAGGGCAACGTCGAGATACGCACCCTGGAAGAGCTGATCGAGCGGCTGATGATCTTCGACCGCACGGTGGCGTTCATCCCCGCGCGCGGGGACACCCAGGTGGCCCTGGAGCTGCGCCACCCGGGCCTGGTGGAGTATCTGGCCAAGGTCTTCGAACAGCTCTGGGCCCGCGCCGTCCCGCTCCTGGAGGAGGCGCCCTACGCACCGCCCACCGACGGCATCACCGGCGTCCAGCGCTCCATCGCCAAACTCCTCGTGGAGGGGCACGTGGACGAGGCCATCGCCCGCCGGCTCGGGATGAACGTACGGACCTGCCGCGCCCACATCGCCAAGCTCGCCGCGGCGCTCGGCAGCGGCAGCAGGGCCCAGCTCGGCTTCCTCATCGCACAGTCGGGCCTGCTGGACTCCGACGACCACTGAGAGCCCTTGTCACAGGCTCTCAGGGGGCCGCGGGGGACTCCGGGCGGGGCACGGTCACCGGGAGCAGCTCGCCCGGCTCGGCGGACCTGGGCGGGCCGTCCAGGCCCGCCTGGGCGATGCGCACGCCGAGCTGCGTACGGCTGGCGGCGCCGAGGGTCTCGGAGAGCCGTGCGATGTGCGCGCGGCAGGTGCGGACGCTGATGCCGAGCCGTTCGGCGACCACGGCGTCCTGGTGTCCCTCGGCGAGCAGTGCCGCGATCGACCGCTCCCGGTGCGTGATGCCCTCGATGCCCGTCGACGGCAGCCGGGCGGCCAGCGGCAGACCGAGCCGCCAGAGCCGCTCGAAGACCGTGACCAGGTACTCCACCAGCGCCGGGTGCCGCAGTTCGAGGGCCACCGTGCGCTCGGAGTTGGCGGGGATGAACGCCACTTTCCGGTCGAAGATGATCAGCCGCTCCACGACCTCGTCGAGCGTACGGGCCTCCGCGGCGCCGCCCATCAGCTCCATGTACGTGTGCAGACCCTGCCCGTGCCGCGCCACGTGGGTGTACAGGTCGCGCATCCGCACCCCGCGGCGGCGCAGCTCCAGCGCCCGGTGCATGCCCTCGGACAGCTCGTCCTCGCGGCGGATGCCGCCCGGCTGCACGGTCAGCACCTCGGCCTGGCACGCCTGAGTGGCCTCGTCCATCGCGGCCTGGATGCGCGGCAGTCCGTCGAGGACCCGGATGGCGACGCCCTCGGCGGGGGCCCGGACGCGGCCGCCGAGGCCCGCGTACCACTCGAAGGCGGCCACCGCCTCGCCCACCCGTGTCTGGCTCGCGGTGACCTCCTCGTAGACGCCCCGCAGCAGGCGCGTCATGACCTCCTGCGGGGAGGTCGGCACCAGCCACGCCATGTCGTCGGGGTCGGGGTGCAGCAGCGCCAGTTCAAGCAGGCAGGGCACCGGTTCGGCGTCCGTGCGCGGCACCCGACCACGCCGTACGGCCCGGGAGTACACGCGGTCCCCGGCCTCGCACAGCCGGTCAGCGCCGTGCGGATGCGCGTCCGTCCCGTGCCCGGCCATGTCCCACCCCTGGCTCCAAACCCCTGGCTCCAGCGTCGTGCGCGATGCAGCGCCTCGGCGTCTTCCGCAGCGCAACTATGCGCGGCCCGGTCCGCCATCGCAACACGGCTCTGCCACGAGCCTGCCCTCATTCACCCCCGAATGTCCCGCTATACCCCCGGCTCCGTCCGGCACCTTGCAACAAGCTGCGGGCGCCCAGGGAGCGCACTCGGGCAGAGCGCGCGCCGTCCGACTTGGGCCCGCGCCGGCGCAACCGGTGAACTCGGCTCCGGTTGGCCGAAACTCCACTGTCGTCGCCCGGCCGGCGCATGGCGGACACCCGGGCGCGGGCGCGCCGCGCGAAGCCGCCGTCGCGCCCTGCTCGCGCCCCGCCTTCGCTACTTGAGTCCCGCCTTCGAGCACGCCGACGCGTACTTGGCCGTGCAGATCTGCTTGACCGTGTAGATGCCGTCCTTGACGACCGTCTCCTCGATGTTCTTGTCGGTGAGGGCGACCACGGGGACGAGCTGGGCGGGGATCTTCTTGTCCGTGGGGCTGTCGACGGTGTCGCGGGTCAGCGCGTCGAACTCGATCGAGCGGCCCTGGACCTTCGAGACGGCCATCTCGGCGGCGGCGCTGGCCTCCTGCGGGTACGACTTGTACACGCTCATGAACTGGTCGCCCGTGAGGATGCGCTGCACGGCCTCCAGCTCGGCGTCCTGCCCGGTGACCGGCGGGATCTTGGTGGCGCCGGTCTCCTTGAGCGCCTCGATGACGGCGCCCGCCATGCCGTCGTTCGCGGAGTAGACACCGGCGATGTTGTCCAGACCGAGGGCGCTGATCGCCTGCTCCATGTTGGTCTTGGCGTTCTCCGGCTTCCAGTCCTTGGTGTCGAACCGCTTGGCGATGTCCACCTTGCCCTCGAGCTCCGAGAGCGCCCCGGACTTGAACTCGGCGGCGTTCGGGTCGGTGGGCGAGCCGTTCATCATCACGATCTGGCTGGTGGCGGCGTTCTCCCCCAGCGCCTCCACCAGGGCCCGGCCCTGCACCTCGCCGACCAGCTCGTTGTCGAAGGAGACGTACGCGTCGATCGGCCCCTGCGCCAGGCGGTCGTACGCGATCACGGGGATCCCCGCGGCCTTGGCCTTCTTCACCCCGGAGGCGATGGCCGCGGAGTCCACCGCGTCCACCAGGAGCACGTCGACCTTGTCGGTGATCATCTGCTCGAGCTGGCTCTTCTGCTTCGTGGCGCTCTGCCCGGCGTTCGCGTAGTCGACCGTGCCCTGGTCGCCGGTCAGCTCGGCGACCTTCTCCTTGATGATGGGGTAGTCGAACTTCTCGTAGCGGGAGTTCTCCTTCTCCGGGAGGAGCAGACCCACCGTGATGTCGTTGCCCTTCGTGGGGCTGGCGGAGCCGCCGTCCCCGCCGATCCCGTCCACGACGCCACACGCGGTGAGGGAGACGGCCATGGCGGAAGCACCCACGGCTACGGCGGTACGACGTATACGAGAACGGGTCTTCACTTCATGCGCCTTCCGGACGAGGGTGCAGCATTGCGCCCCAGGTGGCTGAAAGCCAACGCCGCGACGTACCGCAGCGTCAAGGAGTAACCACTTAACGAGATGGCAACGGACTCCTGTGAGCAGATTGTGAAGGTTGCAGCCCACCGAGGCCACTGTTCGGGCGCACTCTCTTCACCTCGGTGAATACCCCTGCACACAAACGGAAGTGACGGTTCGTCACCCTCCGTGGCCACTTGCCGGGCCCCCGCACCCCGTGCGACTCTGTCCCCTCACCTCGTTTTTCGAACGTGTGTTCCCTTTATGGGAGAGGGGAGGGCGCCGGATGAGCGGCGTACGGGCGGCGGGCGACACGGTGCGGATCGGTTCGCTGATCCGCCGATTCCCGGATCTCGTCGAGGCGTTGACGCCCGCGCGGCCGCATGTCTCGGACGCCTTGCGCGACATCACCGACGGCGTCACCGAACTGGAGGAGGCTGTGCGCGAGCGGCTCGGCCTGCGGCCCGTGGCACCCGCCCCGGTGCCGGTGCGGCTGCGCCGGATCGCGGGCCTCCTCGAGCGGATCGCGGGAGATCCGGTGCTGGCCGCCCACGTCGAGGACGAGACCCGGCGGATGGCCGCGCGGTGCGCCCGTGCGCTCGGCGACCCCGAGCGGCTGGTACGGCTGCCGGGCCGCTGCCCGCACTGCGGATCACCGTCCCTGCGCGCCTTCCCCGAACGGGCCGAGGTCCGCTGCGTGGACCCGGAGTGCGGCGCGGTCCTGGCGGACGCACCGGACGCACCGGACGCACCGGACGCACCATCAGCCGCCGGACCCCCTCCCCCGTGACCTTCGGGGCAGGCATGCCGGACGAGCCGCACGCACCCGGCCCCCCGGGCACGCGAAAGGGGCCGGGAGGTCACGCCTCCCGGCCCCTTCGCCCGCTTTTCGCCGGACCCCGCTACTCGGACGACCGCTTCGGCCGCCACACCACCAGCGCGCTGGTCTGCTGGACGTCCTGGTACGGCACCAGGTCCCGCCGGTACGAGGCGTGCACCGCGGCCTCGCGCTGCCGCATCGCCGCCGCCGCGCCCTCCACCGCCGACTGAAGCTCGGCGACGCGGGACTGCAACGCCGCGACCTGGTTCTCCAGCTCGATGATCCGCTTGATGCCCGCCAGGTTGATGCCCTCGTCCTGCGACAACTGCTGCACCGTACGCAGCAGTTCGATGTCGCGGGCCGAGTAGCGCCGGCCCCGGCCCGCGGTACGGTCGGGCGAGACCAGGCCCAGGCGGTCGTACTGACGCAGGGTCTGCGGATGCAGGCCCGAGAGCTGGGCCGCCACCGAGATGACGTAGACCGGCGTCTCTTCGGTCAGTTCGTACGGATTGCGTCGACGGCCGGTTGCGTCCATGGCGTCCTCATGCTCCCTTCGCGGCCTGGAAAAGCTCCGCCCGCGGATCGTCGTCCGCGGTCGCCTCGCGATACGCCTCCAGCGCGTCGCGAGCCTTGCCCGAAACATCCCTCGGGACCGCCACCTCGACGGTGACCAGCAGGTCCCCGCGGGTGCCGTCCTTGCGCACCGCGCCCTTGCCCCGGGCCCGCATGGTGCGGCCGTTGGGCGTGCCGGGCGGCAGCTTCAGCGTGACCGGCGGCCCGCCGAGGGTGGGCACCCGCACCTCGCCGCCGAGCGCCGCCTCCGTGAAGGTGACGGGCACCGTGACGGTGAGATTGTCGCCCTTGCGCCCGAACACCGGGTGCTCGCCGACGTGGACCACGACGTACAGGTCACCGGCCGGGCCGCCGCGCTCGCCCGGGGCGCCCTTGCCACGCAGCCGGATCCGCTGCCCGTCGCTGACGCCTGCCGGGATGCGGACCTGCATCGTGCGCGAGGACTTGGCGCGCCCGCTGCCCTTGCAGACCTCGCAGGGGTGCTCCGCGATCAGGCCGCGGCCCTTGCAGTCCGGGCAGGGGTCGGTGAGCGAGAAGCCGCCGCCCGAACCCCGGGCCACCTGTCCGGTGCCGACGCACGTCGGGCACACCCGGGGCGTGCCGTTCGCGTCGCCGGTGCCCGAACAGGCCTTGCACGCCGCCTGCGAGGTCATCCGCAGCGGTACGGTCGCACCGTCCACGGCCTCGGTGAAGCTGAGCGTGACCTCGGTGTCGATGTCCTGGCCCCGGCGCGGCTGGGTACGCGCGCCCGCGCCCGCGCCGCCGCGGTTGAACAGGCCCCCGAAGACGTCGCCGATGCCCCCGCCGAAGCCGCCCTGTCCCTGGGCCCCGCCCTGGGCGCCGCCTCCGAAGAGGTCGCCCAGGTCGAAGTTGAAGGAACCGCCGCCGCCCGCTCCCGGACCCGGGCGGAAGCCCCCGTTGCCGAAGAGGGCGCGGGCCTCGTCGTACTCCTTGCGCTTCTTGGGGTCGCCGAGGATGTCGTTCGCCTCGGAGATCTCCTTGAAGCGCTCCTCCGCCTTGGCGTTGCCCTTGTTGGCGTCCGGGTGGTACTCGCGGGCGAGCTTCCGGTACGCCTTCTTGATCTCGGCCTCGGTGGCGTCCTTGGGGACGCCGAGAACCTTGTAGAAGTCCTTCTCGATGAAGTCCTTGGTGCTCATCCCCGACGTCCCTCCTCTCTCGTGCGTGCGACGTCAGCCCTCGTCCGGGCCACCGCTCTCCTTGTCGTCGGCCGCCTCGGTCTCCTCGCCCTTGACCGTCTGCGCGCCGGGCTGCGGCTCGGCGACGGCCACCCGCGCGGGGCGGATGGTGCGCTCGCCGAAGCGATACCCCGGCTGCAGAATCGCCACGCACGTGGTCTCGGTGACGTCCGGCGCGTAGCTGTGCATCAGGGCTTCGTGGATCGTCGGGTCGAAGGGCTCGCCCTCCTTGCCGAACTGCTGGAGGCCCATCTTCGCCGCGACGGACTCCAGCGACTCGGCCACCGACTTGAAGCCGCCGACCAGTTCGCCGTGGTCCCGCGCCCGGCCGATGTCGTCGAGCACGGGCAGGAGCTCGGACAGGAGGTTCGCCACGGCGATCTCCTTGACCGCGATCCGGTCCCGCTCGACCCGGCGGCGGTAGTTCTGGTACTCCGCCTGGAGGCGCTGGAGGTCCGCCGTGCGCTCGCCGAGCGCCGTACGCACCTGGTCCAGCTGGGCCGTCAGACCGGCCGTCTGCGCAGCCGTGTCCCCGGCCGGGGCCGCCCCCTCCGAGGAGGGGGAGGCGGCCTGCGGCTCGGCGTCGTCAGGGGTGGCGCCGGAGGGGACGTCAGGCTTCTCGTCGAAACCCGGGGTCTCCTCCGTCACGCGGCACCGTCCTTGCGGTCGCGGTCCTCGTCGACGATCTCGGCGTCGACCACGTCGTCGTCGGCCTTGGCCTGCTCGGCGCCCGGGGCGCCCTCGGCGCCGCCGGCGGCCTGCGCGGCCTGGGCGTCGGCGTACATGGCCTGGCCCAGCTTCTGCGAGACGGCGGCCACCTTCTCCGTCGCCGTACGGATCTCGGCCGTGTCCTCGCCCTTGAGCGCGGCCTTCAGCTCCTCGATGCCGCCCTCGACCTCGGTCTTGACGTCGCCGGGGACCTTGTCCTCGTTGTCCTTGAGGAACTTCTCCGTCTGGTAGACGAGCTGCTCGCCCTGGTTGCGGGTCTCGGCGGCCTCGCGGCGGGCGTGGTCCTCCTCCGCGTACTTCTCGGCCTCCTGGCGCATCCGGTCGACCTCGTCCTTCGGCAGCGAGGAGCCGCCGGTGACGGTCATCTTCTGCTCCTTGCCCGTGCCCAGGTCCTTCGCGGTCACGTGCATGATGCCGTTGGCGTCGATGTCGAAGGAGACCTCGATCTGCGGGACACCGCGCGGGGCCGGCGGCAGACCGGTCAGCTCGAACATCCCGAGCTTCTTGTTGTACGCCGCGATCTCGCGCTCGCCCTGGTAGACCTGGATCTGCACGGAGGGCTGGTTGTCCTCGGCGGTGGTGAAGATCTCGGACCGCTTGGTCGGGATCGTCGTGTTCCGCTCGATGAGCTTCGTCATGATGCCGCCCTTGGTCTCGATACCGAGGGACAGCGGGGTGACGTCGAGCAGCAGGACGTCCTTGACCTCGCCCTTGAGGACACCGGCCTGGAGCGAGGCGCCGATGGCGACGACCTCGTCCGGGTTGACGCCCTTGTTGGCCTCCTTGCCGCCGGTCAGCTCGCGGACGAGCTCGGCGACGGCGGGCATCCGGGTCGAACCGCCGACGAGAACGACGTGGTCGATCTCGGACAGCTGGATGCCGGCGTCCTTGATGACGTTGTGGAACGGCGTCTTGCAGCGCTCCAGGAGATCGGCCGTGAGCTGCTGGAACTGGGCGCGCGTGAGCTTCTCGTCCAGGTGCAGCGGGCCCTCGGCGGAGGCCGTGATGTAGGGCAGGTTGATCGAGGTCTCGGTGGACGAGGACAGCTCGATCTTGGCCTTCTCGGCGGCCTCGCGGAGGCGCTGGAGGGCCATCTTGTCCTTGGAGAGGTCCACGCCGTGGCCGCTCTGGAACTGCTTGACCAGGTAGTCGACGACGCGCTGGTCCCAGTCGTCACCACCGAGGTGGTTGTCACCGTTGGTGGCCTTCACCTCGACGACGCCGTCACCGATCTCCAGGAGGGACACGTCGAAGGTGCCGCCGCCGAGGTCGAAGACGAGGATCGTCTGGTCGTCCTTGTCGAGGCCGTACGCCAGGGCGGCGGCGGTCGGCTCGTTCACGATGCGCAGGACGTTCAGGCCCGCGATCTCGCCGGCCTCCTTCGTCGCCTGGCGCTCGGAGTCGTTGAAGTACGCCGGGACGGTGATGACCGCGTCCGCGACCTTCTCACCCAGGTACGCCTCGGCGTCGCGCTTCAGCTTCTGCAGGATGAACGCGCTCATCTGCTGCGGGTTGAAGTGCTTCCCGTCGAGCTCGATCTGCCAGTCCGTACCCATGTGACGCTTCACGGACCGAATCGTCCGGTCCACGTTCGTGACCGCCTGGCGCTTGGCGACCTCGCCGACGAGCACCTCACCGTTCTTGGCGAAGGCGACGACGGACGGCGTGGTCCTGGCGCCCTCGGCGTTGGTGATGACGGTGGGCTCGCCGCCCTCCAGAACGCTGACGACGGAGTTAGTCGTGCCCAGGTCGATGCCGACCGCACGTGCCATGTCAATTCCTCCAGCTGACTTGAGTGGAACGGACTCAAGTGTGCATCACGTCCGCCACGCGGTCAACAGAGCTGAGTCGAGGCGACTCAAGTCTTATCCGTTCCTTACGCGCAATGCGCCGATGACCTGTGATTTCATGGCCTGGCCCCTGGGCCCGCCGCCACCATGCGTACCCGCCGGTCGCCCAAATATGGGCGAAAGCCGCGATGTGGTGGATGCGGCACGAATAATGCGAAGAGTAGCGGTACGGCAACGCCTCGCCATGAGGCAACCCTCAGCGACGCAGATCACCGCCCTCCTGGCTACAGTGCGGCGCTAGAAGTGGGTAGTCTCAGACGGACTGCATAAGTTACCGCTTAGTAATCGGCTGAACGTCTCGCACAGCCCAAGCCGAAGTTCACCTCGCAGGCCCGAGGAGCCCCCAAATGCAACTCGCCGCGATCGTCGTGTCGCTGGTGCTGACCGTGGTCGGCGTTGCGCTGCTCGCGCGCGCCATCGGCCAGTTCGTCCGGTATTTCAAGCTCGGCCAGCCCGTACCGGCCGGCAGTCGGACCGACAACCCCTATCAGCGCAGCGTGACCCTGGTCAGGGAGTTCCTCGGTCACACGCGGATGAACCGGTGGGGCATCGTCGGCTTCGCGCACTGGTTCGTGGCCGTCGGCTTCCTGACCCTGCCGCCGACCCTGGCCCAGGCGTTCGGCCAGCTCTTCAAGGCCGACTGGGTGCTGCCGGTCATCGGCGACTTCCTGCCGTTCGAGATGTACACCGAGTTCATCGGCGTGATGACCGTCCTCGGCATCGCCGTACTGATCGTGATCCGGCTGCTGAGCCTGCCGTCGCGGCCGGGCCGCAAGTCCCGCTTCGCGGGCTCCAAGGCGGGCCAGGCGTACTTCGTCGAGTACGTCATCCTCACCATCGGCCTGGCCATCTACGTGCTGCGCGGCCTGGAGGGCGCCCTCCACCACGTCGACTCCTACGACGCCTCGTACTTCGCGTCGTACCCCCTGGTCCTGGCCTTCAAGGGGCTCGGCGTCACCACCCTCCAGAACCTGGTCTACCTGGTCGCGATGGTCAAGATCGGCACCTCGTTCATCTGGATGATCGTGGTCTCGCTCAACACCAACATGGGTGTGGCCTGGCACCGGTTCCTGGCGTTCCCGAACATCTGGTTCAAGCGGAACGCGACCGGCGGGACGGCGCTCGGCGCCCTCCAGCCGATGACGTCCGGCGGCGAGCCGATCGACTTCACCGACCCCGGCGAGGACGACGTCTTCGGTGTCTCGCAGGTCGAGCAGTTCTCCTGGAAGGGCCTGCTCGACTTCTCCACCTGCACCGAGTGCGGCCGCTGCCAGTCGCAGTGCCCGGCCTGGAACACCGGCAAGCCGCTGTCCCCGAAGCTCCTCATCATGTCGCTGCGGGACCACGCCCACGCCAAGGCCCCGTACCTGCTGGCGGGCGGCGGCAAGTCCATGGAGGGCGAGGAGAAGGCGAGCGAGGAGCAGCTCAAGGACGTCCCGGCCGCCGCCCTCGCCGAGGCCGAGCGCCCGCTGATCGGCACCCTCGAAGAGAACGGCGTCATCGACCCCGACGTCCTGTGGTCCTGCACCACCTGCGGCGCCTGTGTCGAGCAGTGCCCGGTGGACATCGAGCACGTCGACCACATCGTCGACATGCGCCGCTACCAGGTGATGATCGAGAGCGCCTTCCCCTCGGAGGCCGGGACGATGCTCAAGAACCTGGAGAAGAAGGGCAACCCCTGGGGCCTGGCCAAGAAGCAGCGCCTGGAGTGGACGAAGGAAGTCGACTTCGAGGTGCCGGTGGTCGGCAAGGACATCGAGGACCTGACCGAGGTCGAGTACCTGTACTGGGTCGGCTGCGCGGGCGCCCTTGAGGACCGGGCGAAGAAGACCACCAAGGCCTTCGCCGAGCTGCTGCACATGGCGGGCGTGAAGTTCGCGATCATGGGCGGCGACGAGAAGTGCACCGGTGACTCCGCCCGCCGCCTCGGCAACGAGCCCCTGTTCCAGGAGCTCGGCATGGAGAACGTCATGTCCCTCAACGCCGCGTTCGGCGAGGAGATGGACGACGACGGCAAGGTGACGCCGGAGTCGGCGAAGCCCAAGTCGGCGAAGAAGATCGTCGCCACCTGCCCGCACTGCCTCAACACCCTCGGCAACGAGTACCCGCAGCTCGGCGGCGACTACGAGGTCATCCACCACACCCAGCTGCTCCAGCACCTCATCGACGAGGGCAAGCTGATCCCGGTGACCCCCGTCGAGGGCCTGATCACCTACCACGACCCGTGCTACCTGGGCCGCCACAACAAGATCTACACACCCCCGCGCGAGATCATCGGCAGGGTCCCGGGTCTGCGCAACGAGGAGATGCACCGCCACAAGGAGCGCGGCTTCTGCTGTGGCGCGGGCGGCGCGCGGATGTGGATGGAGGAGCGGATCGGCAAGCGCATCAACAACGAGCGCGTGGATGAGGCCCTGTCCCTCAACCCGGACATCGTCTCCACCGCCTGCCCGTTCTGCCTCGTCATGCTGACCGACTCGGTCAACGGCAAGAAGGCTGCATCTGAAAGCGGCTCCGCCGCGGGCGTCAAGGCGAAGGAGTCCATCCAGGTCGTGGACGTCGCCCAGCTCCTGCTGGACTCGGTCAGGACGCCCGTCGACCCGGCCGGCGAGGCCGAGAGCGAGGACGCGCCGGAGCCCGAGCCCGTCAAGTGACGGCCCCATAACGAAGTACCCGACGACACCCCATCTCCCTGGCCCGGCCCGGGGACATGGGGTGTCGTCGTCCCATGACAGTCACGGGTACACGAGAAACCGGGGTGCGGGGGCGCGGCGCGGCGATCACGGCGACGGCCGCCGTACTGCTCCTCGCGGTCACCGGGTGCACGTCCGACGAGCCGGCCGACGCCACCGCCCGCCCGGCCGCGGGCAAGCGTTCCGCGCACCCCGGCCCCGGCGACTTCAACGGCGACGGCTACGACGACTACGCGGGCGTGATCGCGTCGCGGTCCAAGGACGGTGCGAAGACCGCCGCGACGCTGGTCGTCGTCTACGGCTCGCGTACGGGCCTCGACCCCCGTACGGCGCGGCGGACGTCCGCCGGGACCGGGAACGGCGCGTCGTTCACCTCCCCGCTGCTCCGTACCGATCTCGACGGGGACGGGTTCACCGACCTGGTGGCCGCCCGCGGCACCGGCGGGCGGACACGGGAGACCTTCGCGCTGTTCGGCGGCGCCCGCGGCCTCGGCGCCGCCCGGCGCCTCGACGTCCCCGACGGCTTCCGCCCGCTGGCCGCCGCCGACTTCGACGGCGACGGTTCCGCGGACCTGCTCGACGGCGGCAGCGGCGGCTCGGGCGATCCCGCCGCGTCGGCGCCCGCCGGTGACGGACTGCTGCTGTACGGGCCGCTGACACGCGCCGGGAAGCCGAAGCGGCAGACCGCGCTCGACCTCGGTCAGAGCGGGTACGCCGCCCCCGCGTCGGCCACCACCGGCGACTTCGACTCCGACGGGCGCGCCGAGGTGGTGTTCACATACTCCTTCGACGCCGAGGAGGACGAGAGCGCGCCCGACGACCTGCACGCGATGGGCTACTACGAGGGCGGCGACGAGGGTCTGGTGCGCGACACCCGCGCGGAGGCGGCCGTCGCGGACGCCACCGGCGTCGAGGGCGGACCCCGTACCCCGGCCGCGGGTGACGCGGACGGCGACGGCGTCACCGACCTGCTGGTGCCCACCCGGCTCGACACGGCCCCCGCGGACTCGGCAGGCGGCGCCCTGACGGTCCTCTACGGCGCGAGGTCCGGTCTCGGCACCGGCCGCGAGCGGACCGTGATCGGCGGCACGGACGCCGCCGACCGGCGCCGCTACGACTTCGGTACGGCGCCCGCCGTCGGCGACGTGACCGGCGACGGGCACCCCGACATCGTCGTGAACACCCCGGATTTCCGGCGCCACGACGGCAAGGTGACGCTGCTGCCCGGCGGGCCGGACGGGGCTCAGTCCACCGACGGCGAGCAGTCGGTCGACGCGGCGACCGACGGCCTGCCCGGCACCCCGAACCCGTACTACTGGAACGCCTTCGACCACCAGCCGCCGCTGCTGGACGTCGACGGCGACGGGCACGCGGACGCGGTCGTCTTCGGGCCGCTGTACGAGAAGCGCAAGGGCGCGTTCCTGGTGCTGCGCGGCGCGGACTCCGGTTTCGCCGTGAAGCGGACGCAGCTCTTCACGCCGGACGACGTGGGGGTGCCGCTGCGGCTGTCCTGAGCCGGGGCACCCGGCGTTCACCGGTGTCCCGTCTTTCACAGAACTTCTGTCAGTTCACGTACAACCCTGCACCCCCGTCGTCGGTCTCCTGTTCGCCGACCGCCCCGTTACGCCCGGGAGAACTCCGGGCGAACGCGGGCGCGACGTACACCATTTGACGCGGACGCCCGCCAGGCGTCCCCCGCATGCCGCAGGAGAATCCCGCATGCACAAGCACTTGCGACTCGCCCTCGCGACGGCCGCCGCGGCCACGCTGACGGGCGGACTGCTCACCTTCACGGCCGGTACGGCGCTGGCCGCCGACTCGGCCACGGTCCCGCAGGCCGACTTCAACGGCGACGGCGTGGGCGACGTCGCCTTCTCCGCCTCCGGCGCCTACGTGAACGGCCTGAAGGCGGCAGGACAGGTCGTCGCCCTCTACGGCACGACGACCGGCGTGTCCTCCGCCCAGCGCACCGTGCTCAGCCAGAACAGCGCGGGCGTCCCGGGCAGCTCCGAGGCCGGGGACGGCTTCGGAGCCGAGACCGCGTACGCCGACTTCAACGGCGACGGATACGACGACCTCGCCGTCTCGGCCGCCTGGGAGAAGGTCGGCTCCGACGTCAACGGCGGCACCGTGGCCGTGCTCTGGGGCTCCGCCTCGGGCCTGACCGGCAAGGCCGTCACCATCCCCGACCCGGCCGTGTCCTCGCACGACTACTGGGGCCGCACCCTCGCCGCCGGTGACTTCGACGGCGACGGCAAGGCCGACCTGGCCGTCGGCAACTCCTCCAGCACGATCTACGTCTACCGGGGCGGCATCACCTCCGCCGGCGCGGCGGGCATCGTCCGTTCCACGCTCAAGCCCCCGATCCAGTCCGGCGGTACGACGGGCGGTCCGCGCAACCTCACGGCGGGCGACGTCAATGGCGACGGCCGTACGGACCTGGTGGTCGACGGCTTCGAGACCGAGACCGACTACGGCTGGAACACCAACTACTGGGTGCCGGGCACCGCGAGCGGTCTGAACGTGTCCTCCGCGAAGACCCTCAGGCCGGGCATCATCACCGCCATCGGCGACGTGAACGGCGACGGCTTCGCCGACGTCGTCTCGGGCGCGTTCTGGGACAACGAGACGCTGGAGGACGGCACGCCCGTCCCGTACTCCGCCAAGGGCGGAAAGGTGCAGGTCACCTACGGTTCGGCGAGCGGCCCCGGTGCCACCGACGGCATCACGCAGGACACCAGCGGCGTGCCCGGCGGCTCGGAGAAGGAGGACTACTTCGGCTACGAGCTGGACATGGGCGACGTCAACGGTGACGGCTACCAGGATCTGATCGTCGGCGCGGCGGGCGAAGACCTCGACGGGGTGAAGAACACCGGCGCGGTCACCGTCATCTACGGTTCGGCGGACGGCGTGGTCGGCACGTCCGGCGCGCAGTTCTTCGCGCAGTCCACCGCGGGCGTCCCCGGCAGCGACGAGACGGACGACAACCTCGGCGCCGAGGTCAAGCTCGACGACGTCAATGGTGACGGCCGGGCGGACCTGCTGGCGGGCTCGTACGAGAACGCCGGGAACGGCTCGGTCCTCTACCTCCCGTCCGACGGCACGAAGATCACCACCACCGGCTCCCGCTCGATCTCCCCGAGCGCGACGGGCGTCGCGACGACGGGCACGCCGGCCTTCGGCGTGAACTTCGCGGACTGATCACCTCCCCCCTCCCCACCGGGTCCGCTCACGTGTACCGGAGCGGACCCGGCCCGCGTACCGCGGAGAAAGGCCACATGCGCACCCGCGCCCTCCTCCTGAGTGCCGCCTGCCTCACCGGCGGCCTGCTCGCGCTCCCCACCACCGCCTCCGCCGCGCCCTCGGGCCTGGCGGGCGACTTCAACGGTGACGGCTACCGCGATGTCGCGATCGCCGCGCCCGCCGCCACCGTCGGCGGCAAGACCTGGGCCGGCCAGGTCGTCGCCGTGTACGGCTCGTCGACCGGCCCGAACCCGGCCAAGCGGACGGTCATCAGCCAGAACACCTCCGGCATCCCCGGCGCGGCCGAGAAGGACGACCGGTTCGGCGACCAGATCGCCACGGCCGACCTCAACCGCGACGGCTACAGCGACCTCGTCATCGCCGCCCAGCACGAGGCCGTGGGCAGCAAGGAGGACTCGGGCACGGTCGTCATCGTCTGGGGCTCCAAGTCGGGCCTCTCCGGGGGCACCACGGTCAAGAACCCGCAGCCGCTGTACGGCAGTTACTTCGGCCTGAGCATCGCGGCGGCCGACTTCACCGGCGACGGCAAGCCCGACCTGGCCATCTCGGCGCAGAGCGACACCGGCTCCAACCCGTACCGGATCCGCCTGATCCGCGGCCCGTTCGCCAAGTCCGGCTCCACCGGCAGCGTCTCGTCCTACACGCCCGGCGTCGACAAGCCCGGCCTCACCGCGGGCAACGTCGACAAGGACGCCAGGGCCGACCTGGTCGTCACCGGTCAGCAGACCAACAAGGACGTCCTCGCGGCGGCCCGCTACTACAAGGGCACCGCGAGCGGCCTCAGCAAGGCGTCCACCAACCTCCGCGCCGGTACGACGGCCGCGATCGGGGACCTCGACGGCGACGGGTACGGCGACATCGCCCTCGGCAACCCCGACGAGCCGGACACCGAGCCCTCGGGCTCGAAGGGCGGCGAGGTCAGCGTCGTCTACGGCACGTCGTCGGGCCCGAGCGCGTCCCGCCGTACGACGCTCACGCAGAGCACCGCCGGGGTGCCGGACGCCGCCGAGTACGGCGACCGCTTCGGGGAGGCCGTGGCGATCGGGGACCTCGACAAGGACGGCCGCGCGGATCTCGCGATCGGCGCACCCGGCGAGACGTTCGGCGACGACACGCTCTACCTGCCCAGCGCGGGCGCCCTCACCCTCCTGCGGGGCTCCGCCTCGGGCGTCACCACGACGGGCGCGGTCTTCCTCACCCAGGACAGCCCCGGCGTACCGGGCGCGCTGGAGGGCGGGGACCGGTTCGGGTCCCGGCTGCTGACCTCGGACGTCGACCGCGACGGCCGGGCCGACCTCACGGTGATCGCCGACAACGAGAACGACGGCTCGGGCGCGGCGTGGCACCTCCCCGGTGCGGCGACCTCCCTCTACTCCACGACCAGGTCGGCCAGCTTCGGCCCGACGAAGATCGGCCTCTCCAGCAAGCAGAACGGGGCGTTCGGGAGTGCCCTGACGGGCTGACCGACGCGTCCGCCGGCGCGACACTGGGTCCATGACTGAAGGCGTGCCCGAAGACATGAACGCGGCCGGTACGGGTGTCGGCCCCGGGCCCGGTACGGGGCTGGACCGGGCCCGGGTCTCCACCCGGCTCCCGGTCCAGGACCTGGACCGGGCCCGGCGCTTCTACGCCGAGAAGCTGGGCCTGGAGCCGGTGGACGAACGCCCGGGGGGCCTGCTGTACCGGTGCGGCGACGCGGAGTTCCAGCTCTTCCGCTCCGCGGGCGCCTCGCCCGGCACCTTCACGCAGATGTCCTGGCGGGTGGCGGACATCGAGGCGACGGTGTCGGAACTGAGGCGCCGTGGGGTGGTCTTCGAGGAGTTCGAACTTCCCGATGTGTACGGGGGTGGCCGGACGACCGGCGGAATCGTGCAGGTGGAGGGCCACTTCCGCGAGTCCGGCGCCCGCGCGGACCGGGGGGCGTGGTTCCGGGACAGCGAGGGGAACCTGTTGAGCGTGGGCCAGCCGGTGCATTGAGGGTGGCGTCAGCGCTGCTCACGCAGGTGACGTATCAGCCCGGCGAGCGCGGTGCCGGTGGCACTCAACACAGTGCCGGGCTGGTCGCTTTCACGGAGCAAGCGGGCTCCGCGGGTGGCAGCGACTTCAACGCAGTTGGACGAGTCGTCGCCGCCGGAGAACGACGACTTCTGCCATGCGATGACTGAGGGCATGTCGAGACCTTTCACATCCGCTGCACGAGCTGGTGGATGAAGTCCTTCGACTCTACGGCGCCCAGCGCGACGTTCTCCATCCGCTGGAGGATGCCTCGATACCGGTTGAGCTGTGCCTCCGCATCCAGGAACTCTCCGCCGTACGAGGTGTCCGCCAGGAAAGTGTCCAGTTGCGCAACGGGACCCCCCGCGCACACCAACGGCGTGTCGATGCCCACGAACCCCTCGACCTCGAACGGGATCACGTGCACGGCGACGTTGGGGCGCTCGGCCTCCTCCAGGATGTGCACCAACTGGTCCCGGGCGACCTTCGCGTCAGCCGCTTTGATCCGCAGCGCCGCCTCATGGACGACCGCCGTGTAATCCAGCGTGTCCAGCACGCCCTGCCGCTGCTTGCGGAACCGCACCCGCGCGGCGACGTCCTCCGCCGACAACTGGGGCACCGACGCGGCGAAGATCGCCCGTACCTGGTCCTCCGTCTGGAACAAGCCGGGGATGTGCACGGCCTCGAACGTCCGCAAGTACCGCGCGTGGTGCTCCAGTTCGGCCAAGTCGAGGTAGCCAGACGGCACCAGTCCCCGGTACTCCTCCCACCAACCGCGCACCCGCTCGGTGGCCATCGACACCAGCGCGTCCACCAAGGCGGCGTCATCGCACGTGTACCGCACCGCCAGTTGCCGCACCCGCTCCGCGCTCACACCGACCTTCCCCGCCTCCGTCATGGACAGCTTGGTCTGCGCGATCCCCGTAACCTCCGACGCCTCGCGGATCGACCACCCGGCCAGTTCCCGCAGCTTGCGAAGCTCGGCGCCCAGCCGAGCCTGACGTGCGGTCACGACGCTTCTCGCCGGCATCCGGTCGTCCTTTCACGGGAGTTGGACGTCCAGTATCCCAGCTTCGCTTGACCGGGGTGAGTACTCACCCCTACCGTCAGTGATGAGCTAACCACTCCCCGGAGCGGAAGTGCACCCCCTCGCCGCGCCATGGCGAGGCGACAGAGCCACCGTCTCCCCCTCACCTCCTCACCCCCCACTGGAGCCCGCATGCCCATGCCCGGCCCGGGGCCCGCCCCCTGGGAGTACACCCTCTACATCCCCCACGACCCCCGCGCCGTCGGAATCTGCCGCCGCGCCCTCCGTGACATCCTCACCACCCACCACCTCCCGACCCTCCTCGAACCCGCGGAGCTGCTCGCCTCCGAGCTGCTGGGCAACGCCATCCGGCACACCAAGGGCCCCGCCGCACTCAAGCTCAGACAGTCCGGCCCCTCCTTCCGCCTCGGCGCGTGGGACACGGACCCCACCCCGCCGCCGACGACGTACCCCCGTACGCACGACGAGCACGGCCGCGGCCTGCGCCTCGTGGACGCGTACGCCGACGACTGGGGCTGGTTCCAGGTCAGCGCGGCGAGCGGCGCGGCGGGGAAGTACGTCTGGTGCGAACTCGACGCGAAGAGCGGCCCGGGGTGACACAACCCCACCCATCCCCCGGGTGTCCAACAGGTGAACCGCCCCCCACCCGCAGGACGCGGTCAGTCACCCCTCGGAGCCCAGGAGCCCCCGTGCGCATACGGACGTACGCCCTCGCCGCCGCGGTCGTCGCGGCGACCACCGCACCACTCGCCTTCGCCACCGCGGCGAACGCCGCGCCCGCAGCCGAGCCCAGCCCCGTCACCAGCGACTTCAACGGTGACGGCTACGCGGATCTCGCGGTCGGCGTGCCGGACGGCGCGGTCGACGGCAAGGCGAAGGCCGGTTACGTGAACCTCGTATGGGGCGGCGCGAAGGGCCTCGGCGCCCACGGCAGCACCCGCATCACGCAGGCCACACCGGAGGTGCCCGGCACGCCGGAGGCGGGTGACCGCTTCGGCGCCTCCGTCGCGCTGGTCGACATGAGCGGAGACGGTTACGCGGAGCTGCTGGTCGGCGCTCCCGGGGAGGACGTCACCGGCCGTGGCACGGACGTGGGTGTGGTCGTCGGCATCGGCGGCGCGAAGAAGGGCACGGGCCCGGGGGCGAACGTGGCCGTGGGCCCGTCCACGTCGGCGGCCTACGGCCTGTCCGTCGCCGCGGCGGACCTGACCGGCGACGGCAGCCGGGACATAGTCATCGGCGGCAAGGACAAGGTGGTGGCCCGCACCGCCGACGGGATCAGTACCACCGTCTTCGAGGGCGCCATGGGCGGCCGGGCCCCGGTCCTGGCCACCGGCGACTTCACGGGCGACGGCACGGACGACCTGGCGGTGGCGTACTGGACGGTGGACGACCCCTTCACCCAGTCGCACGTAAGACTGTGGTCGTGGGACGCGGCCGAGCAGTCCATGGCCAACACCTGGAACACGGACAACGCGGGCGTCACGGCGCTGGCGGCGGGCGACTTCGACGGTGACGGCCTGGACGACCTGGCACTCGGCGAGTGCCGGGAGATCGCCGACGAGAACATCGACGACCCGTGCGGCCCGGAGGAGTACACCAAGGGCGGTGGCATCCACATCCACTACGGGGACGCGAAGTCCTTCGGCATCCGCAGCCAGACCCTGAACCAGGACACCGTAGGGGTCTACGGGCGCGCCGAGGACGGCGACCGCTTCGGCGCCGCCCTGGCCGTCGTCGACCAGAACGGCGACGGCCGCGACGACCTGCTGGTGGGCGCGCCGGGCGAGGCGATCGGCACCCGGGCGGGCGCGGGCGCGGTCACCCTCCTGTTCGGCCACTCGACCGGCCTGGTGGACGCGTTCGGGGAGGCGACGTCGGTGGCGTACAACCAGGGCACGCCGAAGGTCCCCGGCGCGGCGGAGGCGGGCGACGCCTTCGGCGCGGCGGTCGCGACGGGCGATTACGATCACGACGGCTCCGTGGACGCGGCGGTCGGCTCGCCCGGCGAGAACTCCGCCTCCGGCGGCGTCTGGACCCTGCCGCACGTCGCGGCGGCCGGCTCCGTCGCCCTCACCCCGGCCAAGCTGGGCCTGCCGTCCCCGTCAACCGCCCTCAAGTACGGCGCGCCCCTGAGCAGCCACTGAGGTTCCACGGGGGCACCCCCTAAGGCCTCCGGGGCGTCTCTCCCCATCCCCCTTAAGGGATGTCACAGCTCGGCCGCAAAGCCGGGCCCGTCCCCCCGGGCCCGGCACACCGTACGCCGGGAGCAGGTACGTTCGTTGACGTGGCTGGATTCAGGATCGGACGCGGCCGGGACAACCGCACGGCGCAAGGGCGACCGCAACAACACCCGCAGCAGTACGGGCAGCAGGGCCAGGGCCCGTCGTACGGCTACCCCAACGCGCCTCAGCAACCGTACGGCGGCGGCGGACAGCCGTACGGCGGCGGGCAACCGTACGGCGGCGGGCAGCAGAGCGGCTGGCCCCAGGCAGGTGGTGGCGGCGGCAACGGCGAGCCGGAGTACTTTGGGGACGGCCAGGGCCACCAGGGCCCGGACCCGTACGCGGCGAACCAGCCGGGCCACACGCAGGCGTTCGCCATCGGCGAGGACCCCTACAACCAGGGCGAGACCTACCGGGCCGGCCAGGCGCCGCCCCCGCCGGTGGGCCCGCGCCTGCACTGGAAGGACCTCCTCAAGGGCGTCGTCGTCAGCCCGAACCAGACCTTCCTCCAGATGCGCGACTACGCGATGTGGGGCCCGGCCCTCGTCGTCTCGTTCCTCTACGGCCTGCTCGCCGTCTTCGGCTTCGACGGTGCCCGCGAGGACGCGATCAACGCGACCCTCTCCAACGCCGTACCGATCGTCCTGATCACCGGCATCGCCTTCGTCATCAGTACGTTCATCCTCGGCGTCGTCACACACACCCTGGCCCGCCAGCTCGGCGGCGACGGCGCGTGGCAGCCGACGGTCGGCCTGTCCATGCTGATCATGTCGATCACGGACGCCCCGCGCCTGGTGGTCGCGATGTTCGCCGGCGGCGACGCGTCCTTCGTCCGGATCCTCGGCTGGGCGACGTGGGTGGCGGCCGGCGCCCTGCTCACCCTCATGGTCACCCGCTCCCACGACCTGCCGTGGCCGAAGGCCCTGGCGGCGTCGGCGATCCAGCTGATCGCGATCCTGTCGATCATCAAGCTGGGCACGTTCTAGCGCCGCTGTCCGCCGTAGCCAAGAGTCGGGCCCGCCCTCGCAAGCGAGGGCGGGCCCGACTCTTGGCTGATGCACCCGTCAGGCGTCGAGAACCTGCCCGGACCGCTTGATCACGGGCGGCTCGACACTCCACGGGAAATTAATCCAGTCATTCGTCCGCTTCCACACGTACTCACACTTCACCAGCGAATGAGACTTCTCATAGACGACGGCGCTGCGGACCTCGGCGACGGTGTCGACGCAGAAGTCGTGCACGAGCTTGAGCGTCTTGCCGGTGTCGGCGACGTCGTCGGTGATCAGGACCTTCTTGTCCGAGAAGTCGATCAGGTTCGGCACGGGCGCGAGCATGACCGGCATCTCGAGGGTGGTGCCGACGCCGGTGTAGAACTCGACGTTCACGAGGTGGAGGTTCTTGCAGTCGAGAGCGTAGGCGAGCCCGCCGGCCACGAAGACACCGCCGCGGGCGATGGACAGCACTATGTCCGGCTCGTAGCCGTCGTCGGCGATGGTCTGCGCCAGCTCGCGCACGGCACCCCCGAAGAGGTCCCAGCTCAGGTTCTCCCGCACATCACTCATATGACTCTCACTGCTCTCGCCGTTCTGTGTTCTGTCTCTCAGACCTGGGTCCGGTGGAAGTTGAGGTAGGACCGGGAGGCGGTCGGCCCGCGCTGGCCCTGGTACCGGGACCCGTACCGGTCGCTGCCGTAGGGGAACTCGGCCGGCGAACTGAGCCGGAACATGCAGAGCTGCCCGATCTTCATGCCCGGCCAGAGCTTGATGGGAAGGGTCGCGAGATTGGAGAGCTCCAGCGTCACGTGCCCGGAGAAGCCGGGGTCGATGAACCCGGCGGTGGAGTGGGTGACGAGCCCGAGCCGCCCGAGCGAGCTCTTGCCCTCGAGCCGCGAGGCGAGGTCGTCGGGGAGACTGATCACCTCGTACGTGCTCGCCAGGACGAACTCACCGGGGTGCAGGATGAAGGGCTCGTCCCCGTCGGGCTCGACGAGCCGCGTCAGGTCCGTCTGCTCGACGGAGGGGTCGATGTGCGGGTAGCGGTGGTTCTCGAACACCCGGAAGTAGCGGTCGAGACGGACGTCGATGCTCGACGGCTGCACCATGGATTCGTCGTAGGGATCGATCCGGACCCGCCCGGAGTCGATCTCGGCCCGGATGTCCTTGTCTGAGAGAAGCACGCCCCGAGGATACGCAAGGCGCGCGGACCAGCCACAATCGTGCCGATCCGCGCGCCCGCGTCACTACTGCGTGTCCCGCGTACAGCTACTGCCTGTCCCGCGTCCCGCTCGCTTCGTACTGCCCGCTCTTACAGCCCGCTCTCGCTATCCCGCGTACCGCTTCTCCAGAGTCACCGGTACGACACTGCGGAGCCGTGCACACCGCGGACACCGAAGCAGTCGGCCGGGCCCGAGCCGTTCGGCCTGCTGCATCGGGAACGAAGCGGTGTTGAACACGTGCCCATCGGCACAACGGACGACGGTGGTGCGCTCCATCAAGTCCTCAGAGTCCCTTCCCCAAGAGCCGCGTCTGACTGACGACGAAAGCCACATTAGGGGATGAACGGGATGGCCCTCCAGGCGGCACTCCGGTCCCGGCGCCACCCCTGCACCACGCCTCCACCGTACGCCCCAACTGGTGCCCCTCGCAGCCGCGTCCATGCTTCCGAGAAGCTTCCGAAAACGACGCGACCCCACGGCGTGAACACCGCGGGGCTGATACGAGGCCTGGCACCGACCCTGCCATGGGGTAGAGTGAGCGAGCATTCGACACCGGCCCAACCGGCGTCTTACGCGGGTGTAGTTTAATGGTAGAACATCAGCTTCCCAAGCTGAGAGCGCGAGTTCGATTCTCGTCACCCGCTCCATGATTAAGGCCCAGGTCAAAGACCCGGGCCTTTTTGCTGTGTGTGGTTGCCAGTCGCCGCATGCCAGATCCGCGCCATCGCTGCGGCACACGGCTGACACACACCGAGTCACTTACCCGATCCACGCGTCCGCAGGTCGACGGCCCGGCCCGCCTGCCAAGCACGCTCCGGAAATCGGTCACGAGCCGAGGCCGGCACAAAGCGTCCGTCCGGCGAGGCCGGGCCAGTACGCTGTTCGCAGCGGGATCGGGCCCGCCGCTCAATACCCGGGAGGCATGACATGACTGCCGAGATGGTGGCCCCGGCGTGGATGCACGAGCAGATCACGGCGGAGGAGTACGAGTCGTGGTCCGAGGAGCAGTGCGCCGGTATCGAGATCGTGGACGGGATGGTCGTCGTGAGCCCGAGCGCCTCGAAGCGCCATAACCGGCTGGCCCGGATTCTCGCGAACGCCCTGGACGCCGCAGCGGGCCCCGACTGGAACGCCGATACTGACTTCGACGTCCGTCTCCAAGACGTTCCACTCACCAATCGCCGCCCGGACGTCGTCGTCTACCGCGCGGACACGATCGACGTCACACCGACCCGGCCCGAACACGTACTGCTGGTGGTCGAGGTGGTGTCGCCGGGCTCGGAGACCACCGACCGCATCGTGAAGGTCGACCAGTACGCCAAAGCAGGCATCGGCTTCTACTGGCGCATCGAGCAGGCCGCGACGGGCGTCCCCCTCGTCTACACATACGTCCTCGATCCCGCGACGAAGACCTACCGGAACGGAGACGTGTTCACCGGTGTCCTCAGGGTCACCGCCCCCTTCCTGGTGGAGATCGACGTCAGCCAGATCTGATCCGAGGCGGCAGAATCCCGCGCGGGGCAATAGGACAGACGCGCACGAGACGCTCCGCTGAGCACATCGCTCGTCGAACCCCGGATACGTCGGGCCAACCGCGGGCCGGAGACGGGCCTTCCGGCCGGAGCCAGCGGCCCGCGGTCTCGGCGCCAACGGCGGCTGCCCGGCCCTACGGTGTTCCGCTGGCATCCAACGTTGACATCAACGCCTACGGACAACCGTGGCAACCGGCAGACGCTTACGGCACTCGTGCGCGCGTTGCGCTGCAACTACGCCGGGCCGAGGTCGAACTCCTGAAGCGGTGGTCACGGCTACCTGCGACGCCGGACGTACCAGACCACGGTCAGCACAACCAGGAACGAGAGCACGAACGCCCAAATGGTTGTCGCTGTGTCGTTGGACCGGTACACGATGGCAAGCATGCATGGACGGATACCCGGCATGCAGCACGCCAGCCCTCGCACCACAAGCGCACCATATCGAGCGGGGAACGAGGGGGAATCATGGGGAAAGCGGTCGAGCCCGACGAGGCCACGGCTCGATGGTTCGCCCAGGTCAGCTACCGATCGCGCCCCAAATGACCGCAGCTTCCCAAGCTGAGAGCGCGAGTTCGATTCTCGTCACCCGCTCCACTATGAGCCCCCAGGCCATTGGCCCGGGGGTTACTTGTTATCCAGTCACGGACTCGTCCCACTCCCTGCTGGACGGCAGCGGTTGTCCCGTGCAGGTGGCTGCGTCGGTCTATTCGAGGCCCCGTTTTCCTGGCGTCCAGAACGCTTTGACCGAGATGGTGGACCGGGCCGGCCAGCCGCGGTCCTGGACCAGGTGCCGACGGGCGGCGGCGCAGGTCTTGGCTTCGCCGGCGATGTAGGCGTGGCCTGGTTCGTCCGGGAGTTGGAGGGAGCGGAGGGCCTGGACGAGTGGGGTGGAGCGTTCGGCGCCGGCGCCGTGCCGGGACAGCCAGGTGACCTGCTCGGCGTGGGGCAGGGGAAGGCGGTCCGCCTCGTCGTCGACTTCGATGACGCCGTGGGCCGGCGTGTCGGGGTCGAGGGATCGGAGCATGCCCCCGAAGGCGACTTGTGCCGTCTCCTCGCCGACGAAGAGGTGGTAGGCGGCCGGGCGGAGCACGAACTTGCCCTCGGGACCCTTGAAGTACACGTCGTCGCCGACGGCGACCTGACGGGACCAGCGGGCGCCGGGCCCGTCACCGTGGTCGAGGACGCACAGGTCGATGCTCATGGTGGCCGGGTCGTGGTGCCACACCGAGTAGGTCCGCAGCGCGTCCCGGAACCCTTCTCGCAGCGCCTGGAGGGAGAGCAGGTCACTGACGAGTACCCGGAGGTGCTGGCCGGGGGTGAAGCTCAGGGAAGCGAGGCGGGGGCCGCTGAGCCGGATGCGGCGCATCCGGGCCGCGATCTGTTCCACCTCGGTGACGGCGGATCGGACGAACAACCGGCCGGCAAGCCGATCGCCGAGGGTGTCGGGGGTGGTGCCGGATGTGCCCATGGATACTCCGATCATCGACGTCTGACCGACATCTAGTGGCTGGCGCGGGTGCGGTAGAGATGGACGGCGGCGGCGGCGAAGACGGCCGTGATGCCGACGGACCAGATGAGGCTGGCCGCGACGGGGTGCTGCATGGTCCAGGCGCTGGAGGTGGCGGCGGGGTCGGGGTTGCCGAAGAGGTGGCGGCCGGCGGCGGCGAGGACGCTGACGGGGTTCCAGTAGGCGAAGGCCTGGAGCCAGCCGGCCAGGTGGTTCACCGGGATGAGGGCGGTGGAGACCATGCCGAGGAGGAACAGCAGCAGGAGGCGGGTCTGATCCGCGCCTTCGACGTTGCGGATGACCAGGCCGAGGCAGAGCATGAGCCAGTCGATGGCGTAGGCGAAGAGGAGTACGAGGGCGAAGGCGGCGATGGTGTCTCCGACGCCGTGGTGGGGACGCCACCCGATGATCACGCCGGTGACGGCGACCACGGCGATGGCCAGGGCCGAGGTGGCGAGGTCGGCGATGCTGCGGCCGAGCAGGACCCCGGCGCGCGACATGGGCAGGGACCGGAACCGGTCGATGATCCCTTCGCCCATGTCGGCCGCGATGGCCACCGCGCTGCCGCCGGCGGCGTTGACCATGGTGAAGCCGAGCATGCCGGGGATGAGGTAGGAGTGGAACTGGTCGGTGGTGGTGTGAGCGCTCCCGGTGGCGAGGCTGATGGCGGGGCCGATCACATAGCCGAAGAGCAGGATGAACATGATGGGCATGACGGTCACGTCGAGCAGGGACTCGGGTTCGCGCAGCGTCTTGGAGATGTTGCGCCGGGCGATGACGGCGGTGTCGACCAGCAGGCGGCGGGCACCGCTGCGCCGGCGGGGTACGGCCAGGACCTGAGACGGGGCGGCGAGGGTCGGGGCGGAGGTCATGCCGACGCCTTTCGGGAAGCCGACGGGGTGGCGGTGCCGGTTGCGGTGCCGGTTGCGGTGCCGGTTGCGGTGCCGGTTGCGGGTCCGGTGGTGGCGGTCCCGGTTGCGGCTCCGGTGGTGGCGGTCCCGGTTGCGGCTCCGGTGGTGGCGGTCCCGGTTGCGGCTCCGGTGGTGGCGGTGCCGGTTGCGGCTCCGGTGGTGGCGGCGTGACCGGTGAGGGTCAGGAAAACCTGGTCGAGGCTGGGCTCTTGTGCGCTGAGCAGGTCGACGTGGATGCCTGCCCCTGACAATGCGCTGATCAGGTCGCCGGCGATGTGTGCCCGCTCGCCGGCCAGCAGCCGGAGCCGGCGGCCGTCGGTGTCGACCTGGATGGGGCGGGTGGCGAACCCGGTCGCCTCGATCAGGTCGGCGGCGGCGGACAGGTCGCTGTCGGCGGCGATGGTGACGACCAGTTCGGTGGCTCCGACCGCCGTTTTGAGTTCGCTCGGCGTGCCCTCGGCGACGACCCGGCCGTGGTCGATCACCGCGATCCTGTGAGCCAGATGGTCGGCTTCTTCGAGGTATTGGGTGGTGAGCAGCACGGTCGTCCCCTGGGCGACGACATCGGTCACCGTCTCCCACAGCCCGAGGCGGCTGGCGGGGTCGAGACCCGTGGTGGGCTCGTCGAGGAAGAGTACCCGTGGGGTGGTGACCAGGCTGGCGGCCAGGTCGAGACGCCGTCGCATGCCGCCCGAGTAGTTGCCCGCGGCCCGATCGGCCGCGTCGGCCAGATCGAAGCGGTGGAGCAGGTCAGCGGCTCGGCTCTTGGCCTGGCGGTGGGAGAGGCCGCTGAGCCGGCCGAGCATGACCAGGTTGGCCCGCCCGCTCTGGAACCCGTCGATCGAGGCGTACTGGCCGGTCAGGCCGATCAACTCCCGCACCCGTCCCGGCTGGGCCAGAGCGTCGTGGCCGGCGACGCGCACCTGGCCGGCGTCGGGGCGGACGAGCGTGGCCAGCACCCGCACCGCGGTCGTCTTGCCCGCACCGTTCGGCCCGAGAAGCCCGAACACGGTGCCCGCCGGCACCACCAGGTCCAGCCCGTCGAGGGCGACGGTCGAGCCGAACCGCTTGACCAGTCCCCTGGCGTCGATGATCGGCCCATCTGTGCTCGCCACAGCGGCTCCTTCTCGCTACGTTTCGCCGAAAATCCGATCGACAAGCAGTTGCTAGCCGATCGACTAGCCGTCACTTGCCGATCGGCAAGCTAGCACTAGCCGGTCGGCTAGGCAAGGACAAGACGGTGACATACTGTGACCGTGACTTCGACCAAAGCGGCGGCGACCTCGGCTTCGACACGGGAGCGGGTCGTCGAGGCCGCCATCGACCTCTTCGCCCGCCAGGGCTACGGGGGCACCTCGCTGCGCCACATCGCAGAGGCCCTCGGGATCACCAAGGCCGCCGTCTACCACCACTTCCACACCAAGGACGACATCGCCCGCGTTGTCGTCGGCCGGGCTCTCAAGGCCCAGGAGGGCATGGTCGACCGCCTGATCGTGGCCGGCACCGACCCCGCCGCATGGCAGCGGGCCCTCCCCCGAGTCATCGACATCGCCCTCGGCCAACGCCAGCTGCTCTACGCCCTCGAACGCGACGAGGACACCTACCGTGCGCTCTTCGCCGACGACCCGGCCATCGGACCCAGCCTCCAGGACGAGGGCGCCCCCCTCGCCGGGCTCCTCGCCGACCCCGATGCCGATCCCGCCGTCCGGGTCCGTCTCGGCTGCGTCCTCGGCGCCGTGTTCGGCCCGCTCACGTTCCTCTCCGACCACTACCGAGACGTCCCCGGCGACCAGCTGCGCCACCACCTCAACCAGGCCGTCGCCGTGCTCCTCCGGGACCTCCCCACCCAGACCAGCCCGGAGCGCGACCAGGCGCGTGAAGCCGAGTAATTGTCAGGACGTGTGGACCAGTTGAGGTCGCTCAGACTGCGAGGGTCTTGTCCTCTGACGAGCCGGCCTAAAGCAGGCCCATGTCGCGCAGTTCCTTGTGCAGGGCGGCGCGTGGGTTGTCGGTGGGGGTGGCCGGGAGCGCGTCGCGGTTGGTTGGTTTCGCGCTGCCGACTGCGGGTGCGGCTCCCGTGACCGTGTCGGCCGCGTCTGCGCTGGAGCGTGCCGACCCGGCCGGCTTCCGGTGGCGGTCGCGGAAGAGCCATGCACCTGCCACGCCGCCGGTCAGGCCGCCCAGGTGGCCCAGCCAGCTCACGCCCGGTGTTCCCGGTACGGCCACGGTGAGCAGGTAGGCGAAGGACGCCGCCATGACGACGCCGATCAGGGTGTCGATCAGGTGCCGGTCGAAGAGGCCGCGTACGACCACGTAACCGAAGTAACCGAAGACCAGGCCGCTCGCGCCGACCGTGTCCGCGCCGCCCCGCTCGAAGAACCAGATCGCCAGCCCGCTGCACACCGCGACCACCAGGCTCAGGCCGAGAAAGCGGACCACGCCGCGGTAAGCGGCGAGGAATCCGAAGACGAACAGCGGTCCTGAGTTGCTTTCAAGGTGCGCCCAGTTCCAGTGCAGGAAAGGCGCGGTCAGGAGGTGGGGCAGCGTGCCGGAGTCGCCGGAGACAACCCCGTAATCCCGCGAGAGCGCGTAGTCACCGGCGTAGTTGGCCAGCTGCACCAGCCACACGAACGCCACGAAGCCGAACATCACGAAGAACGCCTTCCGCGCCTCCGCGATCATTCGCTCGGGCTCGCTCCAGCCGCCCCGGCCTCGACCCGAACCAGACAATCCAGACATTGCTGTCCCTCCGCCCGCTCAGGTGGAAGCCGGTGTGCGGGACAAGGCCGTGCGCAGGGCGAAGACGCCCAGCAGGCCGCCTGCCGTGAAGCGCTGGGCGGCCATGACGCGGGGGCGCGCGGCCAGGAACTTCGACACCCTCGCCGCGCCCAGGACCACCAGAGCGTTCACGGAGACCCCCACGACGATCTGCACGCCGCCGAGCTGGAGCAGTTGTCCCCAGGCCGGGCCCGCCTGCGGGTCCAGGAACTGGGGCAGCAGGGCGGCGTAGAGGAGGGCGATCTTGGGGTTGAGCAGGTTGGTCAGCAGCCCCATCGAGAACAGGCGCGCGTCGGAGACCGGCGGCAGGTCCTGGTCCGGCGCGAAGGGCGAGCGGCCCCCGGGCTTGAGCATGCCCCAGGCGAGGTAGCCCAGGTAGGCGGCGCCGGCGAGCTTGACCACCGTGTACGCCATTGGTACCGCGGCGAACAGCGCGGACAGGCCCGCGGCCGCGGCCAGCAGGTAACACACGAATCCCACGGCGGTCCCGCCGAGGCTGACCAGGCCCGCCCTGCGGCCCTGGGTGATGGCGCGGGAGGCAAGGTGGATCATGTTCGGCCCCGGGGTCAGGGCCATGCCCAGCTCGACCAGCGCCACTCCTCCTACGGCGGCCAGGGTGATCATCACCGGTCATCCTCCTGGATAGTTTCCTCAGGCGACAGACGGCTCCGACGGACCGCTGCGGCAGACGGCTCCGGCAGCCAGACCGGAGGATACGCCGATCGGCGAGTTGTCCGTAAATAACCCCGGGATTGTCCGTGACCGGTAACAGACGCATCCCTTGGCCAACGTTTCTCATCCTGCTGGGTGGTCGCGAGGTGGCCAGAGATTGATGAACTGGGCGGGAGTGGGCGGACATGGCACGGCACGGTGGCGGGCGGGGCTGGTACGGCAAGGTGATCGGGGCGGCGCTCGGCGTGGTGATGCTCGCTACCGGCGCCTCGGTGTGGACCGCGCAGGCCGGTTCCGTCGGCGGCTCGACGAAGAAGGCGAGCGCCTCGGCCACGCCCGGCGGTGACGTCAAGGCGGTCGACGTGACCATCGCGCACTCCTCGGACGCTGGGGCGCACGGCGTCAACATCACCATCGACGACGGGCCCGACCCCGAGTGGACCCCTCAAGTGCTCGATGTGCTGCGGGAGTACGGGGTGAAGGCCACGTTCTGCATGGTGGGGCCGCAGGCGAAGGCGCACCCGGACCTCGTGAAGAAGGTCGTCGCGGCCGGGCACCGGCTCTGCGACCACTCGGTCTCGCACGACACCACCATGGACAAGAAGTCCGAGAGCTACCAGTCGCAGCAGATACTCGACGCCGAGCGCATGATCACCGAGGCGTCCGGGGGCGTGCGGCCGATGTACTACCGGGCGCCCGGCGGGGCCTTCACCCCCTACAGCCGCAAGCTCGCCGCCTCCCACGGCATGCGCCCGCTGGGCTGGAACGTGGACACCAAGGACTGGGAGCTGCCGGGCACGGACGCCATCGTCGCCACCGTGAAGCAGGAGCTGTCCAACGGTCCGACGCTCCTCTTCCACGACGCGGGCGGCGACCGCGCCCAGACCGTCGAGGCCCTGCGCCGCGTCCTGCCCTGGCTGAAGGACCAGGGGTACTCCTTCGGGTTCCCGGTGCGCTGAGTCCCGCTCCGACTGCGGCCGGCCCCACGGATCACGGATTACGGACCATGGTTACGGACCATGGATCATGGTGGGGTGATCAGTCACCGGCAACTCGCCGCTCGCAGCGCACAGTTGACGGGCGTCGTTGCTCGGGCGTCCCCTTCGTACACCAAGGCCTCGCGCCGTGCCGGGGACCCGTGCATCGCCAGGTGACCGGAGTCGGTTCCCTTCTCCGCATTCATCACGGTCGACACCGTCACCTCACATGGAGCACTTCCCCATGCCCAAGCTCACTGTCCTGACGCCCGTGCACGAGAACGGGTACGCCTACCTGGACGAACTGCACGAGTGCCTCGCCGATCAGAAGCTTCCTGCCGGCTGGCAGCTCGAGTGGCTGGTGCAGGAGGACGGCCGTACGGGCAGGCCTCTGGAGGCCATACCGGACGCACCGTGGATATCGAAGGGCGCCGGCCGCTGGGGCGGAGCCGCGCAGGCCCGGACACTGGGGCTGACGCGCGCCACCGGCACCCTCCTGCGTTGCGTCGACGCCGACGATCTGCTGCCCGACCAGCAGACCCTCGCCCGCGACATCGAGTTCCTCGAGGCCGATCCGTCCTATGGATGGACGGTCTCCCCCTGCCTGGATCTCCGCTTCGACGGCCGCCTGGAGCCCGGTCCGTACGACCCCGTTCCCGGGCCGCTGCCGGAACGGGCGATCCTGGACGGTCTCAAGCGCGGTGAGCTGCCGGTCGTGGGAACGACGCTGACCGCACGCACGGATCTGGTGCGTCTCACGGGCGGCTGGCCGGCGATACCGGCCTTCGAGGACGCGGCTCTCGTCCTGTTCTGCGAGGCGGTCAGCCGCGGGTGGATGCAGACCGAGCCGGGCCTGATCTACCGCAAGCACCCCACGCAGCACACCGCCTCTGCCGCCTTCCGCGACGAAGAAGAGACGAGACTGCGCCAGGAGATCGCCATCGACCGGGCCGAAGCGCTTCACGCCTCCGGCTGGCGTTGGGCACCGGCGGCACAGGCTATGCGGACCGACGCATAGCCCACATACATGTAACGCGCACCCTTGCGGTGAAAGTTAGGTAAGGCTTACCATACCTATTCGCGGTGCCACCACGCACCACTCCGGTACCCGCACGCACCACCCCGGACCCCGACCGCCCCGCCGGTCCACCGTCCGCCCGCGGCGAGCGCTTCACCGACGCAGCCTGGCCGTCCGCTGCCACCCGCTGTCATGTCGTTGCCGACCCCGCTCACCCAGCCGCATCGCTCACAGAGCCGTACCGCTCCTCGCGGAGCCGCATCGCTCGCAGAGCCGCACCACAGGACGATGCACGTGAACCACTCCGCTTACGGTCTGTACGACCCTGCCCGCGATCACAGTGACTGCGGCGTCGGCTTCATCACCCGTCTCGACGGGCGGCCCGGCCACGACGTCATCCGCAAGGGCGACGAGGCACTCTGCGCCATCCCGCACCGCGGCGGCACGTCCGCCGAGGGTGTCGGGGACGGCGCGGGGGTGAGTGTCGACCTGTCCGTGGAGTTCTTCGGCGCGCTCACCGGCGAGACGCTGCGCGCCGGGTACTTCGGGGTCGCCAACTGCTTCGTCCCGGTCGACGCCGCCCGCCGTGACCGCGCGCTCGGTCTCGTCGGGCGGTGCGTCGCCGAGCAGGGCTTCGAGACGCTCCTCGTACGGGACGTGCCCGTCGACCACTCCGTCGCCCGGCCCGCCGCCGAGCAGTACCAGCTGCCCATCGTGCAGTGGGTCTTCCGGGCCCCCGACGGCTTCAGCCGCGCCGACGTCGACGCCGCCGCCCACCGCGCGCTGCTCGCCGTCGAAGCCGTCGCCTATGGTGATGACGACTCCTACACCGGGCTGTATCCGCTGTCGCTCAGCGCGCGCACCCAGGTACTGAAGGGCAGACTCAACTCCGGCGAGGTAATCGCGTACTTCAGGGACCTGACCGACCCCCGGCACTCCGTGCGGTCGCTCTACTTCCACACCCGGTTCTCCACGAACACCGAGCCGCATCCGACCATGGCGCAGCCCTTCCGGCTCATGGCGCACAACGGGGAGCTCAACACCGACCGGAAGAACCGGCTGAGCGACGAGGCTCTGGCGCGAGCCCGGACCCGCAGCATCGTGCGGCCGCCGGGGCAGTCCGACTCCAGCCGGCTCGACCAGACGTTGCAGAGCCGGGTCTTCGACGACGGGCTGGACCTCGTCGAGGCCGTCGTCTCGCTCATGCCGCCCGCCTGGGAGAACGACCGCACGCTGCCCTCCGGCGTCCGCGACATGCTCGAGTACTTCTCCCTGTACGAAGAGAAGAACGACGGGCCCGCCGCTGTGATCTTCAGTGACGGGGACGTCATCGGGGCCCGGCTCGACCGGCTCGGGCTGCGCCCGCTGCGTACCGTCGAGACCGCCGAGTACCTGATCGTGGCCTCCGAGGCGGGGCAGGTCGCGTTCCCGGACGACGAGGTCGTGCACCGGGGGCGGATCGAGGCCGGGGGCATGCTGGTCGTCGATCACCGCACCGGGCGGCGGATGCGGACCCGCGAGGTGCTCGACGCCCTCGCCGCGCGGCGGCCGTACAGCGAGCTGCTCGACGCGGCACGGGTAAATCTGGACGACCTGCCCGCGCCCGACTACTACCGCGGCACCACCACCCTCGGCTACGACGGTGACCTCACGCTCGCCGGACGGTACGTGGCGTACTCGCTGAACCAGGAGAGCTTCCGGTTCATGCTCGACCCGATGCTCGCCAACGGGTCCGAGCGGATCTCCGCGATGGGGTACGGCAACGCCATCAACGCGCTCAGCGACACCGAGGGCGGCATGGCGAAGTACTTCTCGCAGCGCTTCGCGCAGGTCACGAACCCGCCGCTGGACAGCATCCGCGAGGCCGACGGCATGAGCATGCGCGTCGCCCTCGGCCCCAAGCCCGACGGCACCGGCGGCGCCGGCGGCGGAAGCGCCGGAGACGGGGGCACAGGGGACCACCGCGGGCGGCAGCTCGTCGTGAACTCGCCCGTCCTCGGGCATCTCGACATGGTGCGGCTGCGTGACCAGCGGATCGTGCCCCTCGAGCGGTTCGCCATGCTCTACACGCCCGTCCCCGGCGACGAGACCGGCAACGCCGACGCGCTGCGGGCGGCGATCGAGCGGCTCTGCGACGACGTCGAGCGGTTCGCCGCCGGACACGGCGGCATCGCGCTGCTCAGCGACCGGGCCGTCTCGTCCACCCGGGCACCGCTGCCCGTCGTCCTCGCCGTCGCCGCCGTCAACCAGCGGCTCATCGAGACCGGCCTGCGGCTGCGCGTCTCGATCGTCGCCGAGAGCGGGCAGCTCGCCTCCTCGCACCACGTCGCCACCGCGCTCGGCTTCGGCGCCTCCGCCGTCTACAGCCTCAGCGCCCGGCTGCGCGCCGAGGAGAAGTACCCGAGCGCCCCCGCGCCCGCCGGTGAGAAGACGGAGACCGACCGGGCGCTCGCCAGGTTCCGCAAGGCCGCCGAGAAGTCCCTGGCCAAGACCATGGGGCGGGTCGGGCTCTGCACCGCCGAGAGCTACATCGGCGGCGCGTTCTTCGAGCCGAACTACCTCGACACCCGCGACGACGTCTTCGCGCGGATCTTCCCGTACATGGACGCTCCGGTCGGCGGGGTCGGGTTCGCCCGGATCGCGCAGGCCGCGACCGACTGGCACGAGCGGGCCCGTGCGGTCCGCGGCGAGCAGCAGATTCCGCTGCTCGGGCTGTTCAAGGAGCGGTCGGACGGCGCCGGGCACTCCTTCGGTGTCTCCGCCGTGCGCGGCTTCGGGGACATGGCCGAGGAGCCGGTCGCCTTCGGCAGGCCCGGCGACCCGGACGCGCTGCGGCTGCTCACCCTCGGACAGCTCGACGACGCGTTCGGCATCAGTGACGCCGCGTACCGCAACACCGGGTACGACGCGCTCAGCGACGCCGAGATCGACGCGTTCCGGATCACGCCCGGGTACCGCGCGTTCCTGCGGACCACGCACGAGGAGCGGCTGCGCCGGCCGGCCGCGCTGCGCGACGTGCTCGCGCTGCCCGCGGACGTCACGGGGCTGCGTACGCCGGAGGACTTCGCGCGTGAGCTGGGGCGGTTCTCGACCGACGGGAACGAGAGCGTCACCGTACGGGGAGTGACCGCGGCCGTCGTCGAGCACACCGACATCGGCCCTTCCGGCACCGCCCGCCCCGCCGTCCGGGCTCACGGCACCGCGACACCCACGGCCACGGCCACGGCCACGGCGGGTGCTCCCGGCGCCGACCGCGGAGTGCCCGGCCCCACCACCGTCCGGCTCCGCCTCACCTCCCCCGACCCCGGCCCCGACCCTGGCTCCGGCCCCGGATCCGATCCTGGTGCCGGCGCCGCCGCGCTGCACGCCGCGCTCGCCGACGGGCTCGCACTCGCGCATCCCGGCGAGGTCGTCACGCTCGACGTGGCCGCCGACGGCGTGACGGTCGCCGTCACCGGTACGGCCGCGCGCCTGCTCGCCCTGCTCGACGGCGCCCCCGGCAGCGTGCCGCTGGACGAGGTGCAGCCCGCGCACGAGATCACCCGCCGCCTCGCCTCCGGCGCGATGAGCCACGGCGCGCTCGTGGCGACCGCGCACGAGGCCGTCGCGCACGGCGCCAACATGGTCGGCGCCCTGTCCAACAGCGGCGAGGGCGGCGAGCACCACACCCGGTACGGGACCATCCGCGGCTCCCGGATCAAGCAGTTCGCGTCCGGCCGGTTCGGCATCTGGGCGGGTTACCTCGCCGATCCGATGCTGGAGGAGCTGGAGATCAAGATCGGGCAGGGGGCCAAGCCCGGCGAGGGCGGTCAGCTGCCCGCGCCGAAGGTGACGGTCGACATCGCCGCCGCGCGCGGCGGCACCCCCGGCATCGAGCTGATCTCGCCGCCCCCGCACCACGACACGTACTCCATCGAGGATCTCGCCCAGCTCATCCACGACTGCAAGGCCGCCCGGGTCCGGGTGATCGTCAAGCTGGTGTCCTCGGAGGGGATCGGGACGATCGCGGTCGGCGTCGCCAAGGCAGGCGCGGACGTCATCAACGTCGCCGGGAACACCGGCGGTACGGGTGCCGCTGCCGTCACCAGCCTGAAGTACGCCGGGCGGTCGGCGGAGATCGGTGTCGCCGAGGTGCACCAGGCGCTGGTCGCCAACGGGCTGCGGCAGAAGGTCGTACTGCGCTGTTCCGGCGCGCACCAGACCGGCGGCGACGTCGTCACCTCGGCCCTCCTCGGCGCCGACAGCTTCGAGTTCGGCACCACCGCGCTGATGATGCTCGGCTGCGTCATGGCGAAGAACTGCAACGTCAAGTGCCCCGCCGGGCTCACCACCAACGCCGAGGCGTTCGAGGGCGACCCGCGGGCGCTGGCGCAGTACCTGCTCAACATCGCGCAGGACGTGCGGCAGATCCTCGCCCGGCTCGGGCTGCGGTCCCTGCGCGAGGCCCGGGGGCGTACGGACCTGCTCCAGCTCCTCGACCACCCCGCGAGCGTCGGGCGGCTCGACGTGCGGCGGCTGCTCGCGCGCGTGCCCGGGAAGACCGTCACCGACCCCGAGTACCTGGAGAAGGACTACCGCACCGACGACGCCCTCATCGAGCGGGTCCGCGCCGCGCTCCTCGACCGGCGCGAGCCGTCCGTCCTCATCGACGGCATCCGGCTCGGCAACAGCGACAAGTCGGTGGGCGGGCAGCTCGGCATCGACGTCGAGCGGCTGCTCAACCACGAGTACGACGATTACGACGATGCGGACGTACCCGCCGTCACGACCGACGACCGCGGCCGGCGCCGCCTCGCCGACGGTGCCGTCCGCATCCGTACCAGCGGGTCCGCCGGGCAGTCCTACGGCGTGTTCTGCAACGACGGCATCACGCTGGAGCACACCGGGACGGCCAACGACGGGGTCGGCAAGAGCCAGAGCGGCGGGCGGATCGTGGTCCGCGCCCCCGGCGGCGGCAGTCCGGACCGCGGCGGCAACGTGCTCGTCGGGAACTTCGCGCTGTTCGGCGCGACCGGCGGCCGGACGTTCGTGCAGGGCGAGGCCGGTGACCGGTTCGCCGTACGGAACTCCGGCGCGACCGCCGTGGTCGAGGGGATCGGCGACTTCGGCTGCGAGTACATGACCGGCGGCACCGTGCTCAACCTCGGCGGCTTCGGCAAGGGCCTCGGCAACGGCATGAGCGGCGGCTTCCTCTACCAGTACGACCCAACGGGCGAGGTCGCGGGCCGGGTGAGCGCCGACTCGCTGCTCGTCTTCCCGGTGACCGACACCGGGCACGGCGCCTTCCACGAGGCGGCCGTGCGGCTGCTCCTCGCCTGGCACGCCGAGGCCACCGGCTCGCCGCTCGCGGCCCGGCTGCTGGCGGACTGGGAGAGCGAGCGGCAGCACGTGTACTGCGGGATGCCGCGGGCGCTGCTGCTGTACCAGGACGCCGGTGAAATCCTCGCCGCCGCCACCCGCTCCGAGCTGCTGGACGAGCTGGCGACCTCGATCGCGACGGACAAGCTGCGCGCGTTCAAGGTCGACTACCGCGACCGGCGCACCGTGCTCGGCGGCCGGGCCCCGGCGCTCGGCGGCCAGGGCGGTAGCGACCAAAACGGTGGCGACCGGGACGACGGCACCGCCGACATGTTCTCGCTGCTGTCCTCGTACACGGTGCTCGGTGCCGCGCAGGATCTCGCGCTCCAGCGGGTGCCCGGCGCGAGCGGTCCGGACGATCCGCGGGTCGCCGCGGCCGTCCGCAATCTGATCCTCACCGAGGACTTCTTCGTCAGGCAGCGCGTCGTGAAGTACCTGCGCAGCACGCTGGACCGGTTCGACGACGGCGAACTGGCCACGCTCATCGCGATTCTGCGCCTGGACGACTACAAGCGCGCCCTGAAGCAGCGCAACAACCTCAGCGTGGACGCCCCCGGCACCTACGGCTGGATCGTCCACCAGAACACCAAGAACGCCGGCCGCGTGCGCGCCGCCCGCTTCGACGAACTGCTCGCGACCGCGGCGCTGGACGACATCGCCGCCCGCCACAGCCACCTTCCGCAGACCCCCACCGAGGCGGTGACCACGTGACGCTCATGCCGCCCACCGGGACGCTCATGCCGCCCACCGGGACGCTCAAGCCTCCCACCGGTGCCCTCATCCCGGCCGACGCGCCCTTCTCCGCCGAACAGGAGGCGTGGCTCGCCGGGTTCATCGCCGGGATCGCGGCCGCCGGACGCCGGGACGAGGCCGCGGGCGGCGCGCCCGCGGCGACGGTCGACGTGCTGTTCGGCACGCAGACCGGGAACGCCGAGTCCGTCGCCGGTGACCTCGTCGCCGGGGCGCGCGCCCGTGGTCTCGGCGGCCAGGCCACCGCGCTGGACGAGGTCACGCCCGACCGACTCGCCGCGATGACCCACGTACTCGTCGTCACCTCGACCTACGGCGAGGGCGAGATGCCCGACAACGCCGGGCTGTTCTGGGAGGCGCTCCAGGCGGAGACGGCCCCGCGTCTGGAAGGGCTGCGGTACGCGGTGCTCGGGCTCGGCGACCGCGGGTACGACGACTTCTGCCAGGCCGCGAAGCTCGTCGACACCCGGCTGGAACAGCTCGGCGCCGCCCGGCTGCACGACCGGGTGGACTGCGACGTCGACTTCGAGGACCCGGCGGCCGAGTGGACGGCGGCGGTCCTGGAGCGGGTGGCGGCGGAGACCGGCGCCCAGCCGGTCACCGCGGGCGCCGGGGCGGAGGGCACGGGCACGGGCACGGGCACGGGCACGGGGGAAACGTCCACAGGCACGGGCGGCTCCCCGGCCCCCCGTCGATGTTTCACGTGGAACAAGCGCAACCCCTACCGTTCCCGCCTCGCCGTGAACCGGCTGCTGTCCTCCCCGGGCAGCGCGAAGGAGATCCGCCACTACGAGTTCGACCTCGGGGACAGCGGCATCACCTATGCGGCGGGCGACGCGCTCGCCGTCGTACCGGTGAACGACGACACGCTCGTCGCCACGCTCCTCGAACACCTCGGGGCGAGCGGTGACGAGGAGGTCGACGGGCGTCCGCTCGCCGAGCTGCTGCGCACCGAGCGCGAGATCCGTACCCCGTCGAAGGAGCTGATCGCCGACCTGGTCGAGCGGGCGCCGTCCAGCGACCTCGCCGCGGTCGTCGCGCACGGCGACCGTGCCGAACTCGACTCCTGGCTCTGGGGCCGGGACGTCTTCGACCTGCTGCGGGACGCCGGGGCCGCCACCCCGGGCCTGGCCGAACTGCTGCCGTTCCTGCGCCCCTTGCAGGCCCGGCAGTACTCGATCTCCTCCAGCCCGCTGGCCCACCCGGACCGCATCCACCTCACCGTGGCGTCGGTCCGGTACGGCACCCCGCACCGCCGCTACGGCGGCGTCGCGTCCACGTACCTCGCCGACCGAGTCGGCGAGGGCACGGACGCCGGCGTCGGCGCCAGTGTCGGTGTCTACCTCCAGCCGAACGCCTCCTTCGGCGTCCCGGCGGACGACGACGCCCCGATGATCATGATCGGCCCCGGTACGGGCATCGCGCCGTTCCGCGGCTTCCTGCACGAGCGCGCCGCGCGGGGCGCCGCGGGCCGCAACTGGCTCTTCTACGGCGACCAGCACCGCGCGACGGACTTCGTCTACGAGGACGAGCTGGCGGAGCTGCGCGAGCGCGGCGTCCTCACCGCCCTCGACCTGGCCTTCTCCCGCGACCAGGCCGAGAAGGTCTATGTGCAGACGCGGATGCGGGAGCGGTCGCGCGAGCTGTACGCGTGGCTGGAGGAGGGCGCGCACGTCTACGTCTGCGGCGACGCCTCGCGGATGGCGAAGGACGTCGAGGCGACGCTGCTGGGCGTCATCACCGAGCAGCGCGGACGCGGCGACGACGACGCGGCGGAGTACCTGGCCGGTCTGCGCCGGGCGAAGCGCTACGTACGGGACGTGTACTGAACATGACGGACCACCATACGAGTCACGGCCCCGAGCGGCGGGACGCCGAGAGCCCGTGCGCCTTCGAAGGGTGCTGCCGCAGACGGCACGGCAGCGCCCGGCTGATCGACGCACGCATGCCGGAACTGGCGAAGTGCCTGACGCTCTTCCAGTACGTACAGGCCGTCACTGGCGGCCCGGTCGCGCACATCGAGCAGGCCGGCAGTTACGCGGTCCCGAGCCTGCGCGGCGACGCGTTCGCCGTCCGGCCGGGCTCGATCGCGCTGCGGGTCGACGCTGCCGGGGTCGCCTCGGCCGTGGTCGCGCGGGACGCCGACAGCGGCTCGGTCGCGCTGCGCCTGTTCGACGCGGACGGCCGCACCGTGCACGAGGGGCGGCTGCTCTCCGAGGGGGACCGGCTGCTGGCCGGGCTCGTCGGCACGGTCGGCGCCGGTGCCCGGACCGCCCAGGGCCCGGCGGTGCCCGAGGCGGCGGCCTGGGAGAACGGCGACCAGCTCGCGCAGTTCGACGCGATCCTCGGGGACGGCGGGGCCGCCCGGCGCGCGGCGTTCCACCGGTACCGCGGCGAGCACCGGCCGGTCGACGCCGATGTCGTGCCCGCCGTACTCGACCACGTCTGCTCCGTCGGACTGCCCATCGGCGTCGCGGTGTTCGCCCCGTCGGCCATGCAGGCGTGCGGCGGCCTCGTCCACGTCACGGACCGGACCGTCGGCGGGCGGGTCTTCGCGGTGCTCGCGGAGAGCTCGGTGGAGATCGACCTCACCGGCGTCCGCGCCTGCCACCTCGTCCGCTCGACCGCGGCACACGGCCCGACCTCGGCACTCGAACTCGACGACGCGGACGGCCGCTGCGTCGCGGTCATCACCCAGTTCGGGATCGTGGGGGAGGACGTGCACGCGGCGTGGGAGCACTTGGCGGCGTCGCTGCCCGGAGCGTAGCCCCGACAGTGACGGTGACTCGCGTGCACCGCGACAGGCGCGACCGCGCCGCTCAGCGAGCGCCGCATGATCACTGAGCGCAACGACTCAGGAGGAAGCTCTCACCCACTGCGGACAGGACGTAACGCGTGTCGCCCGGCCCCCGTCATGCGCGTCGACGAAGTCCCGGCGTATTCGTCCGGTCCATGCGTGACGTTGCCCTCGTGCTCAAGGCGCGGCCCACCGTACTCACTTGCAGCCGTAGATCACCAAGCCCGAACCGACGAGCGGAGGGCAACGGCGGGTTCCGGTGAGCCGGGCGCACGGAGGGCCGCACCCGGGATCGGGTGCGGCCCTCCGCCATGACTGAGAGGTGACTCAACGGGTCGCGCGTGTCACTGGTGGTGCGGTGACGTCAGGTAGTGCTGGCGCAGGAGCTCCCTTCCGTAGTCGTTGCCGTTCGGGGTGCGGATGATCGAGTGGACGTGGAGCTGGGTGGGGTCGCCGCCCTGGCTGGCGCCGTACGCGCCGGCCAGCGGGCCCGGACCCTGGCAGTCGACCTCGACCCAGACGACGGGGCTGTGCACGCGGACGTAGAAGGCGGAGTCGTCGGCGATGCCGCCGGACCAGGTGACGTAGGTGTCGTCGAGGTGCTTGCCGACCTCGGCCATCCTGACCTTCGCGGCGTCGGCCTTGGCGCGGCCCACGAACGCCTCGACGATGGCGAGGAGCTTCTTCTTCTGGGCGGCGTTCAGCTTGTTGCCGCGCAGGCCCTCGTACTCCTGGACCGCGTTGTCGGAGAACGCGCCCGCTTTCATGGACTCGTTCGACTTGGTCGAGGAGGCGATGGCGACCGACTGCTGGGCGGAGGTGAGGGAGTTGACGAAGGCCAGGCTGGCGGTGACCTCCTCCTGGCAGACCTCGACGGTCTCGCCGTCGATCTCCATCTTGGTCGGCTCCGAGCCCCAGAAGCAGGGGCTCATCACGACCTGGTCGCCGAGGACGAAGTAGTTGATGACCAGGTGGTGGCCGTCGAACTGGAAGCCCCAGGGCTCCGAGTCGGACGGGGTGCCCATCACGGTCCAGTAGTAGGCGTTCTCGTTGAAGGAGTTGGTGTTGCCGATCGCCTCGCCGGCCGCCTGGTTGATCTTGCGGATCTTCTCCGTGGTCTCCAGGCCGTCCGCGCTCAGGGCCGCCTTCAGCAGGGCAGTGCCCAGCGCCTTCTGGTCGTCGCTGAGGTCGGCGAGGGAGACGCCCTGGCGGTCGTAGGAGTCGACGTTGCTCCACAGGCGCCACTCGGTGGAGTGGACGGTGAACTGCGTCGACGTCTTCTGGTCGTCGCTCAGACCGGCCAGGAAGGCGTTCGCGGCGGTGATGACGGGGGCCGTCGCCACGCCGGTGGAGTGGATCGTGAACAGGTCGTCGATCCGCTTGCCGTCGGTGGTCAGACCGAAGAAGTCCTCGGTGATCGTCATGTTGCCGGGGCCGCCCGCGCCGCCGCCGGGGCCGCCGCTGGGCATGCCGCTCGGGGAGGCGGAGGCCGAGGCGTCGGCCGTGCCGGTGGTGTCGTCGGCGAGCGCGGCCCAGGCGCCCGCGCCGCCCATCGTGGCGACGGCGGTGGCGCCGGAGGCGAAGAACACCTTGCGCATGAAGTTGCGGCGGCTCGCGTGCGCGCGACGGCCGGTCTCCTGCTCAGGCTCCCGCGCCGCGGTCTCCCCGGTGTCGAGATCGGTCATCGTCGCTGACTCCCTTCGTCATGGCCCACCCCCTCGGCCGGGCCCTGGCGGCAACCCTGGAGGCGCCAACTGAGGCTGAGCTGAAGCACGTCCGGTACCAGGGCCAAAACGGCCCGGCGGAAGGCGCCCGCGGCCCCTTTGACCTGCGGCGCCGCACCGACCTGTGAATTCGCTGGGGATACGGGGAGGCGGAGGGCCGGGCAGAGAGTGCGGAAGGGGTGGCGGGGGGCTACCGGCCGTACGGCAGGGTGACCGTGAACTCCGTGCGGCCCGGCTCGCTCGTGACGTCGATACGGCCGCCGTGCGCCTGGGTGATCGCCGCGGCGATGGCCAGGCCGAGGCCCGAGCCACCGCCCGTGCCGGGGGTGCGGGAGCGGGAGGTGTCCGCGCGGGTGAAGCGCTCGAAGACGGACGGGAGCAGGCGCGGCGGGATGCCGGGGCCGTCGTCCCGGACCCGGATCGCGCAGCACGCGCGCGTGGCCTCCACGGTGACGGTGATCCGCGAGCCGGGCGGTGTGTGCACGCGCGCGTTGGCCAGCAGGTTGGCCACGACCTGGGTGAGCCGGGCCGGGTCGCCGGTCACCGTGGCCGGTTCGTCCAGGCGCAGCGCGAGCCGCCAGTCGTGGTCGGCGCCCGCGGCCCGCGCGTCCCAGACGGCCTCCGCCACCAGGGTCGCGAGATTGACGTCCACCGCTTGCAGCGGGCGGCCCTCGTCGAGCCGGGCGAGCAGCAGCAGGTCCTCGACGAGCCCGGTCATCCGGGCGGACTGCGCGGAGACCCGGCGCCAGGCGAGCCGCGGTTCGACGCCCGCGGCGCCGCGGTCCATCAGCTCGGCGTACCCGGCGATGGAGGCGAGCGGGGTGCGCAGTTCGTGGCCTGCGTCGGCGAGGAAGCGGCGCATGCGGGCCTCGCTGCGCTGGCGCTGGGCGAGCGAGGACTCCATGCGGTCGATCAGGTGGTTGAGCGCGGCGCCGACCTGGCCGGCCTCGGTGGCGGGGTCGGTGTCCGCGGCGGGAACCCGGGTGAGGCCGGTGACCTCGCCGCGGTCCAGGGGTGCGCGGGCGACCTCGGCGGCGGTGGCGGCCACCCGGCCGAGCGGGCGGAGCTGGCGCCGGATGACCACCGCGCACGTACAGCCCGCGACGGCCAGGCCCGCGGCGGCGATCAGCGACTCGGTCCAGATCAGGTGGTGGACGGTGTCCTGTACGTCGGCCATGGGCAGGCCCGCGAGCACGGGGGCGGCGGCGTCACCGCCGCCGACGGCAGTCACCCGGTAGGTGCCCAGGCCGGGGATCGTCCGCGTGCGCACCGTGCCGTCCACGGCGATCCCGGCGAGGGCCGCGCGCTGGGCGGCTGTGAGGGTCGTACGGCCGCCGTCCCCGTCCACCACCTCTGCGGCGCTGACCCGGCCGCCGGCGAGGCGGCCGCCCACGGTGCCGGCCCGCTGCCCCTGCTCGCTGAGGAAGCCGAGGTCGGTGGCGCCGCCGCGGCCCGCGCCGAAGCGGACGCCGCCCTGACTGCGCTCGACGGCGTCGCGGACCCGCTGGTCCAGGTCGTCGAGGAGATGCGCGCGCTGGACCAGGATCGTACTGAGCGCCATCGCCGCGCACGCCACGCACAGGATCACGCTGGTGAACAACACCAGCCGAGCCCGCAACGACCGCGCCCCGGCGGCCCAGGTACGCGGGAAACGCGCCCGCGCCGCACGCGTACGTACCCGCGCCCGCGCCGCACGCGTACGTACCCGTACCCGCGCCGCACGCGTACGTACCCGCGCCCGCGCCGTACCCGTACGTACCCGCGCCGTACGCGTTCTTCCCCCGCCGCCCCGGCCCGTCATGTCCCGCTGTGCGCGGCTCTGATCGCGTACCCCGCGCCGCGTACCGTGTGGATCATCGGTGGCCGGCCTTTGTCGATCTTCGCGCGCAGGCCGTAGATGTAGACCTCGACCAGGTTGCCCTCGCTGTCGAAGGAGCTGTTCCAGACCTCGTCCAGGATCTGTGCCTTGCTGAGCACCTGCCGCGGGTGCCGCATCAGAAAGCTGAGCAGGTCGAACTCCTTCGCGGTCAGCGCGATCGGCGTCCCGTCCCGCTGCACCTGCCGCGTCTTCTCCGCCAGGACGAGATCCCCGAGCACCCGTACCGATTCGTCCGCCGCCGCCTGTTCCGCACCGGACCGGCGCAGCAGCGCGCGCAGCCGCAGCATGACCTCTTCCAGTGAGAACGGCTTGGTGACGTAGTCGTCCGCGCCCGCCGACAGTCCGTCGAGCCGGTGCTCCAGGGCGTCGCGGGCGGTCAGCATGAGCACGGGCAGCTCGGCGTTCTCGTACCGCAGCCGCCGCAGCACGTGCACGCCGTCCAGGTCGGGCAGCATCCAGTCCAGGACGACGGCGTGCGGGGCGCAGCCGCGGGCGAGGGTGAGGGCGCTGCGGCCGTCGTTCGCCAGGAAGGGCTGCCAGCCCGCCTCGGTGACGGCCCACGACAGCAGCTCGGTCAGCTCCGGTTCGTCGTCGACGATCAGCACACGCACCGCGCCCTGGCGGATTCCACAAGCGGCAGGCATGTGCCGCATGCTGTCGCGCGTGTCTGAGAGCGGGCTGTGGGTGGGCTGTTTTCCGGCCACGGGTTCGAGTGCCTGGCTAATGTTCAGCCGTGACGACCGAGCCGACCGATCCGACCGATCCGACCGATCCGACCGCGACGACAACCGAGTTCACCGCGCCGACCGAGACGACCACCGAGTTCACCGCGCCGACCGCGACCACCGCGACAGCGACCGGGGCGACCACGACCACCGCGAACGCCGCGAACGCCGCGACGGCACCCGACCCCACCGAGCTGACCCTGCTTTCCCGCGTCGCCCACCGCGGGCGCGAGGTCACCGCGCCCCGGCTGCGCGGGCTGCTCGCGCTGCTCGCCGAGGACCTGCGCACCGGATGCAGCACGGGCCGTCTGGTGGAGGGGCTGTGGCCGGACGAGCAGCCGGAGCGGCCGGGAAAGGCGGTGCAGGTGCTGGTCTCCCGGCTCAGGTCCCAGCTCGGTGCCGGGCTCGTCGAGTCCACCCCGACCGGGTACCGGCTGGCGCTCGACGAGACGCGGGTCGACAGTTCCGCGCTGCTGCTGCACGAGGCGGCGGGCGCCGAGCGGGCGCGGGCGGGCGATCACGAAGGGGCCCTCGCGCGGGCCGCGGCGGGCCTGGCCCTGTGGGACGGGAACGTCGCCGCCGGTACGGGCGAGGAGCTGCACGACCCGGTGGTGGCGCTGCGCGCCGCGCGCGTCCCGGCGTACCGCTCGCTGGTCCGTCTGCGGGCGCTCGCGCTCGCCCGGTCGGGGCGGCGCGAGGAGGCGGCGGCGCCGCTGGCGGAGCTGGCCCGCGAGGCGCCGCGCGACGAGGAGGTGCTCGCGGAGCTGCTGCGCTGCGAGGCCGCCACCGCGGGCCGGGCCGCGGCGCTGACCCGGTACGACGCCTACCGCCGCAGGCTCCGCGAGGAGCTCGGCACCGATCCGGGCCCAGGGCTCAGATCCGTGTACCAGCAGTTGCTGAACACGGAGACGGCGCGGCTGCGCCACGGCGTGCCGCACGAGCCGAACCCGCTGCTGGGCCGGGGCGCCGACGTGCGCGCCGTGACCGGGCTGCTCGGCGACGTCCGCGTGGTCACCGTCGTCGGACCCGGCGGACTCGGCAAGACCCGGCTCTCGCACGCGGTGAGCCGGGCCGCCGAACAGCCGGTGGTCCACTTCGTGCCGCTGGCCGGTGTCACCGCCGACGACGACGTGGCCGCCGAGGTCGCCTCGGCCGTCGGCACCGCCGAGGGGCGCCCGTTCGCCGGTGGCGCGGACGAGGTGAGCGGCATCGTCGCCGCCCTGGGCACCGGGCCCGCGCTGCTGGTCCTGGACAACTGTGAGCACGTGGTCCGCGGCGCCGCCGACCTCGTACGGGCGCTGGTTTCCCGGACGAGGGAGCTGCGGGTGCTTGCGACCAGCCGGGCGCCACTGGGGCTGACCTCGGAGTCCGTGTACGCGCTGCCGGAGCTGTCGCTCGCGGACGCGGTCGAGCTCTTCGGGCAGCGGGCGCGGGCGGCACGGCCCGGGGTCGAGCTCGACGCCGGTCTCGTCGCCGGGATCTGCCGCCACCTGGACGGGCTGCCGCTGGCCGTTGAGCTGGCGGCGGCCCGGGTACGAGTGCTCTCCGTGGCCGACATATCCCGCCGCCTCGGCGACCGCTTCGCCCTGCTGCGCGGGGCCGCCCGGGACGCGCCCGAGCGGCACCGCACCCTGCGGGCCGTGGTCGAGTGGAGCTGGAACCTGCTGGAGCCCGGGGGCCGGGCGGCGCTGCGCGCCCTGTCGGTCTTCCCCGGCGGCTTCACCGAGGACGCCGCCGAGTACGTGCTCGGCGACACCGTCGACGCGCTGTCGCTGCTCGAACAGCTCGCCGACCAGTCCCTGGTCAAGGTGGGCGACGGGCCGTCCGGGGTGCGCTTCCACATGCTGGAGACGCTGCGCGAGTTCAGCGCCGCGCGGCGCGCCGAGGCGGGCGAGGAGGAGACGGTCACCGGCCGGTTCCTGTCCTGGGCACGGGAATTCGGGCTGGCCCGCCACGACGTGCTGTTCAGCTCCGACGCCGCCGCCCAGTGGCTGGGCATCCGGGCCGAGCAGGACAACCTCGTACTCGCGCTGCGGTACGCGCTGGCCCGCGCCGACGGTCCCGCCATCGCGGCGCTCACCGCCGTACTGGCCTCCCTGTGGGCCGCCGACACCCACTACGGCCGGCTCACCGCCGTGGCCGCCGAGTCCGGCGGGCCGCTGTCCCACTACCGGCCCGACCCCGCCCGTCCACAGGATATGGAGGCGGCACGCAGCGCGGCGGCCGTGTGCACGGCCGGCCTGTTCATGGGCGAGGGGCCCCGCGCCATCCGGCACCTCGTCACCCTGCGGCGGCTGCCGCCCGCCCCGCCGGACACGGTGCTGCGGGCGCTCGCCGTCGTGCTGTGCGCCCTGCCGGAGCTGCGTCCGCCGCGCTACGAACGCCTCCAGGAGCTGTGCGACGCCGAGGAGCCGCTGCTCGCGGGCGTCGCCGCGGGCGTCGCCAGTTACGTGTGGGACGCCGAGCACGACACGGAACGCGCCCTGGACTGCGCCCGCCGGATGATCGGCACGCTGGTGCCGGTCGGCAACCCGTCCCTGACGCTGCTCGGCCACGGCCGGGTCAGCGAGCTGTGCTTGCAGTCCGAGCGCGGCGCGGAGGCGTACGAACATCTGCGGGCCGCGCTCGACGCGCTCGGCGAGTACGGCGACTGGCCGGACTCGATCGGCGTCCGCTGGGGCCTGGCCATGGCCTCGCTCCAGCGCGGGGAGCCCGACGAGGCGGAGTACTGGCTCGGGCTCGCGGCCCTGGACCAGCAGCCGGAGCCCGCCCGGGTGTTCAGCCCCGAGCTGCCGCTGCGGGCGGAGATCGCGCTGGCCCGCGGGCTGACCGAGGTGGGGCTCGGGCTGTGGCGCCGGGCGGTGGAGCGGATGCGGGCGAACAGCGCGCTGCACGTGGACGACCCGTTCGTGGCTCCCTGGGCGCTGGAGGTGCAGTCCGCCGCGCTGGCGGCGCACGCCCAGCACGACCGGCTCGGTCCGGTGTCCGAGCTGGCCGGGCGGTTGCGGCGGCGGCTGCTCGGCATGCTGTCCGCCACCTCGGGCGACAGCTCCCCGGCCGAACTGCCCGTCTACGGAACGGTGTTGCTCGGGCTCGGCTTCGCCGGTCTGGCCGCGGGCGATCCGGCCGCCGTACGCCTGGTGGCCCTCGCGGAACGGATGCCGGCGGTACGGGAGTTCCCCTCGCTGTCGCTGACCCGGTCGCGGACGGCGGCCGGGGACGCCGACAGGGCGGCGTACGCCGACGCGAGGTCGGAGTACGCCGCCCTGGGGCGGACGGAGCTGCGGGCGGCGGCCGTGCGCGAACTGGGAGCCTGAGAGCTTTCCGTCCGCCGGCTCCCGCCCGCTGTCACCGGCGCGGCTCGCGGTCGAAGCGCGCCTTGGACCAGAAGTAGCCGAGGACGGTCAGGCCCACGCACCAGGCGACGGCGAGCCAGCCGTTGTGGCCGATCTCCGTGCCCAGCAGCAGACCGCGCAGGGTCTCGATGGCGGGCGTGAACGGCTGGTACTCGGCGATGGGCCGGAACCAGCCCGGCATCGTGTCGAGCGGGACGAAGGCACTGGACAGCAGCGGCAGCAGGATCAGCGGCGTGGCGTTGTTGCTGGCGGCCTCGGCGTTCGGGCTGACCAGGCCCATGCCGACCGCGATCCAGGTGAGCGCCGTGGCGAACAGCACGAGCAGTCCGAACGCGGCCAGCCACTCCAGGACCGTGGCGTCGGTGGAGCGGAAGCCGATGGCCACGCCGACGGCGCCGACGAGGACCACGCTGACGATCGACTGGAGCACGCTGCCGATGACGTGCCCGACGATCACCGAGCCGCGGTGGATCGCCATCGTGCGGAAGCGGGCCATGATGCCCTCGGTCATGTCGTTGGAGACGGAGACCGCGGTCCCGACCACGGTGGAGCCGATGGTCATCAGCAGCAGGCCCGGGACGATGTAGGCGACGTACAGGGAACGGTCCGGCGTGCCGCCCCCGATGCCCGCGCTCATCGTGTCGCCGAAGACGTACACGAAGAGCAGCAGCAGCATGATCGGGGTGAGCAGCAGGTTCAGGGTGAGCGACGGGTAGCGCCGGGCGTGCAGCAGGTTGCGGCGCAGCATCGTCAGGCTGTCGCGGAAGGCGTAGGTGGCGGTGCTCATCACACGGTCTCCTCGGTCTGGGCGTGGGCGGCGGGGGCCTGGGCGGGGGCGGCGTCGGCGGTCAGGGCGAAGAACACGTCGTCGAGATCGGGGGTGTGCACGGACAGCTCGTCGGCCTCGATGCCGGCGGCGTCCAGCCAGTCGAGGATGGCCCGCAGTTCGCGCTGGCTGCCGTCGCTGGGGATCTGCAAGGACAGCGCCTCGTCGTCCCGGGAGGCGTCGCGCAGCGCGGTCGCGGCCTGCTCGTAGGTGCCGGGGTCGGAGAAGCGCAGCCGTACGTGGCCGCCGGGGACGATCCGCTTGAGCTCCTGGGCGGTGCCCTGGGCGACGAGCCGCCCGCCGTCGAGGACGGCGATGCGGTCGGCGAGCTGGTCGGCCTCCTCCAGGTACTGCGTGGTGAGGAAGACGGTGGTACCGCCGGAGACCAGCTCGCGGATGATCTGCCACATGGTGTGCCGGGAGCGCGGGTCGAGTCCGGTGGTCGGCTCGTCGAGGAAGATGACGCTCGGGCCGCCGACCAGGGTCATGGCGATGTCGAGCCGGCGCTTCATGCCGCCGGAGTAGGTGGAGGCGGGCTTCTTCGCGGCCTCGGTCAGGTCGAAGCGTTCGAGGAGTTCGGCGGTGACCCGGCGGCCCTCGCTACGGGAGAGGTGGTGCAGGTCGGCCATCAGGAGCATGTTCTCCTCGCCGGTGATCAGTCCGTCCACGGCGGAGAACTGTCCGGTGACCCCGATGGCGGCCCGTACGGCCTGGGCCTCGGCGGTCAGGTCGTGTCCGGCCACCCGGGCCCGGCCGCCGTCGGCGGAGATCAGGGTGGACAGGATGTTGACCGCGGTGGTCTTGCCCGCGCCGTTCGGCCCGAGGAGGGAGAAGACCGTGCCGGCCGGCACCTCGAAGTCGATGCCGTCGAGGACGGTCTTGTCGCCGTAGGACTTGCGCAGCCCCTGTACTGCGATAGCGGGTTCGTGCGGTGTCGTCGTCATGCCGCAGAGCTTGCGGCTCCGGCGGTTCAGAACGCTTTCAGCGCGGTTTCAGCCCCCGGAACCGGACTCCGGGGACTGAAACCGCGCTGGTCAAAGAGGTCGTGACGGGTTCAGCGGGCGCTGCTTGCGCGCCGGGGGCGGAGGTCTCCGCGCCGCTTCGCCGCGCGGAGGAAGAGGACCGCCGGGACGAGGCAGACGAGGATGGCGAAGAGGCTGGCCTCAGGGCCGAAGTCGCCCCCGGTGAGCACGGCGGGGCCGTCCACGACGCCCTGCACCAGACCGGTCTGGGCGTCCTCGTTGCCGGAGACCGTGGTGCCGAAGAGGCCGCTCTCGGCGAAGTTCCAGGCGAAGTGGAGACCGATCGGGAGCCACAGGCTGCGGGTGGCCGCGTAGGCCGCGCCGAGCATCAGGCCGCCCTCGATGCCGACGGCGAGCGCGCCCCACACCGTGGCGCCGGGGTTGAGCAGGTGCAGGGCACCGAACGCGACGGTCGAGATCGCCAGCGCCCACCGCGTGCCGGTCATCTCCTCCAGGAGCCGGAAGACGACGCCCCGGAAGAGCAGTTCCTCGGTGGCCGCGACGCCCGTCATCAGACCGAGGACGGCCAGCGCCCCGCCGACCGACACCCCGCCGTGCGTGCCGTAGTCCGCGCAGAGGGCGACCAGGGCGATGGTGGCGGTGAAGAGACCGAGACCGATGACGACGCCCGTGCGCAGGCCCAACGCCGCGTCCTTGGGGGCCAGTTCGGTGACGGGCCGCCGCTCCAGGAACCGTACGAGCGCGGCGTACACCGACAGGGCGACCGCCACGACGAGGGCGCCGGCCACCAGGTTGAGGAACGGGTTGGTGCCCGCCGACGCCCGCGCCCCGGCCCCGAACGCCAGGACCACCGCCATGACGACGACCATCGCCACGAGCCGTGCCCACGCGGGCCGCAGCCACGCGGGCGGCGTCCGGCGTCCCGCACCCGGCGACTCCTGCGAGAACAGCTCCCGCACCAGCTCCGTGGTCCGGTCCTTCAGCGACTGCGCGCCCTGTGGCGACATGACGTTCCTCCCTGCCGGCGCCCTGCGGCCCGGTGGCCGCCGCGATGTGGTGAACGCTATGAGCGGGGGGCATCTCGGAACGTCGCCCCGGGGTGGACAGTCGCGTGTAGCTCTCGCGGGGGACACGCGCCCGCCACGCGGGACCGGCGCGCCCGCCGCCGGTCCTCAGTCCGGTACGGAGGCCAGCCCCGTCCGGTGGGCGAAGACCACCGCCTGCACGCGGTCGCGCAGGTCGAGCTTGGTCAGGATGCGTGACACGTACGTCTTGACGGTCTCGCGGCTCAGCACCATCCGGTCGGCGATCTCGGCGTTCGACAGCCCCTCGGCGATGAGCTTCAGCACCTCGGTCTCCCGTGGGGCCAGCACGGACAGCGCCCCGGCCGCGCCGGGCCTGCGGCGGTCCGGGCGGATCCGGTCGGCGAACCGGCCGACGAGCTGCCGGGTGACGGCGGGCGCGAGCAGCGACTCGCCCGCCGCGATGGTGCGGATGCCGCCCACCAGCTCGCGCGGCGGCGAATCCTTCAGCAGGAACCCGCTGGCACCGGCCCGCAGCGCCTCGTAGACGTACTCGTCGAGGTTGAAGGTGGTGACCACCAGGACCTTCACCGGCTCGGCGACGTCGGGTCCGGCCAGCAGCCGGGTCGCCTCGATGCCGTCGAGCAGCGGCATCCGGATGTCCATCACGACGACGTCCGGGCGCAGCCGCCGCGCGGCGTCCACCGCCGTGCGCCCGTCGGCGGCCTCGCCCACGACCTCCAGGTCGGGCATCGCGCCGAAGATGGTGACGTAGCCGGCCCGGACGAGTTCCTGGTCCTCGCAGACCAGCACCCTGATCACGTTCTCCGTGTGCGCTGCGGAGGTCATGCGGGCCTCCCGGACGGTATGCGCGCCCGCACGCTGAAGCCGCCCCCGGGCCGCGCGCCCGCCGACAGCTCGCCGCCGAACACGCTCACGCGCTCGCGCAGCCCGATCAGCCCGTGCCCGCCGCCCCGGCCGAGCGGCCTGCGCACCCCGCCGCCGCCCGCGCCGGGCGCCCCGTCGTTGGCCACCTCGACCTCCAACTCATGCTTGCCGTACTGGACTTGTACGACCGTACGGTGTCCGGGCGCGTGCTTGAGCGCGTTGGTGAGCGCCTCCTGCACGACGCGGTACGCGGCCAGTTCGACGCCCGAGGCCAGCGCCCGCCGCTCCCCCCGCTCGGTCAGCTCGACGGGCTGCCCGGCGGCCCGGGTCCGCTCGACCAGTTCGGCGAGGCTGCCGGGCCTCGGCGCGCGCTCGGCCGCGTCCGGCGCCGCACCGCCGGGAGCACCCTCACCGTCGTCCCCGCCGGTCGGGCTGCCGTCCGCCTTCAGGACGCCGAGCAGGTGCTGGAGGTCGGTCAGCGCGCTCCGGCCGGAGGAGCTGATCGCCTCCAGGCCGGTGCCGACCTTGTCGGGCGCGCCCTCCAGCAGGAACTGGGCGGCGTCCGCCTGCACCACCATCGCGGTCACGTGGTGGGTCACCACGTCGTGCAACTCCCGTGCGATACGCGCCCGTTCGCGCGCCGTCGCCGCCTGCACGCTGAGCCGCCGCCGGTCCGTCTCGGCGTCCCGCCACGCCCGTACGGTCCTGCCGACGCCCCAGCAGACGGCCAGGATCACGGCGAAGAGGACGTAGTCGGTGGGGCCGAGCGGTGAGTCCAGCGCGTCGAGGCCGAACGCGAACAGCAGGTAGCCCGCGACGACCGCGGCGGCCGTGAGGGCGAGGCGCGGGCCGCGCGGGCGGGCCGCGTGGGCGCCCGCGGCGTAGAGCGCCGCGTACAGGCCGACCGTCGCGAGCGTCTGCGGGCCGCCCAGCAGTTCGTGCGCGGCGAACGCGCAGGCCACCAGGGCGAGACAGACGCCGGGCCACCGCCGCCGCACCACCAGCGGCAGCCACAGGGCCACGCTCAGCAGCACGGCCGGTACGTCGTACGGATGCCGTGGCAGGTCGCTGAGCTGCGCGCCCAGCGGCGCGGTCACCGGCGCGTAGACCACCGGGACGAGCAGCAGCACGACCACCGCGTCCCGCGTCGTCGCGCCCAGCGCGTCCCAGCGCGCGGCCACGGCCCGCGCGTACTCCCGCGGCGCCGCCGCCCTCACCCGTGACACGCGCAGGAGCCTAGCCTGACCCCGCCGCGGCTACGCACACGACGGGCAAAGCCCCCGGTAGGTGACCTCGGCCGCCGAGACCGTGTAGCCGAAGCGCTCCGCGTCGGGGAGGTCGGCCAGCGGGTTCCCGGTGGGGTGCACGTCGCGGATGGTGCCGCAGCCGGAGCAGACCAGATGCTGGTGCGGGCGGCGCGCGTTGGGGTCGTAGCGCTTGGCTCGGCCCTCGGTGGAGAGCTCCAGCACCTCGCCGAGGGTGACCAGTTCGCCGAGCGTGTTGTAGACGGTCGCCCGGGATATCTCGGGCAGCCGCCGCACGGCCGCCGCGTGCACCTCGTCGGCCGTGAGATGGATGTGGTCACCGTCGAGCACCTCGGCGACGACACGCCGCTGGGCGGTCATCCGCCAGCCGCGCCCCCGCAGCCGCTCCAGCAGGTCACTCATATCGGCTCACCCTCACGTCTCTGGCAGGTTTGGCTCACTTCTTGACTTGGACTCTGTCAATCGTAGGATCGGATCCGGCACTGGCCAAGGGACAGGAGACCACCGGAACAGCACAGGACGGAGCGGCACCGGGGCGGACCCGCCCGGCGTCGCCCATCGGTGGTACGGCGCGTCCGCCGACCCCGGGGGCCCGTGCTCCGCGTGTCCCGACAGCAGTGCCGTCCCTCAACAGCTCCGCCACCGCCCGCAGTTCTCGGGCCCGCTCGATCGGCCCGGTCCGGAAGGATTCCCATGACTGAGAACCACGACGCAATCGTCACCGATCCGAAAACGGACGCGGAGGGCGCGGGCGGCTGCCCGGTGGCGCACGCCGAGCGCGCCCCGCACCCGACCCAGGGCGGCGGGAACCGCCAGTGGTGGCCGGAGCGGCTGAACCTGAAGATCCTCGCCAAGAACCAGCCCGTGGCCAACCCCATGGACGACGGCTTCGACTACGCCGAGGCGTTCCAGGCCCTGGACCTCGCGGCGGTCAAGCAGGACATCGCCGAGGTCCTGACGGACTCCAAGGACTGGTGGCCGGCCGACTTCGGCAACTACGGCCCGCTGATGATCCGCATGGCCTGGCACAGCGCCGGCACCTACCGGATCAGCGACGGCCGCGGCGGCGCCGGCGCCGGTCAGCAGCGCTTCGCCCCGCTCAACAGCTGGCCGGACAACGGCAACCTGGACAAGGCCCGCCGCCTGCTGTGGCCGGTCAAGAAGAAGTACGGCAAGGCCATCTCGTGGGCCGACCTCATGATCCTCACCGGCAATGTCGCCCTGGAGACGATGGGCGCGAAGACCTTCGGCTTCGCCGGCGGCCGCGAGGACGTCTGGGAGGCCGAGGAGGACGTCTACTGGGGCCCCGAGACCACCTGGCTCGGCGACGAGCGCTACACCGGCGACCGTGAGCTGGAGAACCCGCTCGGCGCCGTCCAGATGGGCCTGATCTACGTCAACCCCGAGGGCCCCAACGGCAACCCGGACCCGCTGGCCTCCGCCCGCGACATCCGCGAGACGTTCCGCCGCATGGCGATGAACGACGAGGAGACCGTCGCGCTGATCGCCGGCGGCCACACCTTCGGCAAGACCCACGGCGCGGGACCGGCCGAGAGCGTCGGCGACGACCCCGAGGCCGCCGGCTTCGAGGAGCAGGGCCTCGGCTGGAAGAACTCGTACGGCACCGGTGTGGGCGCGGACGCCATCACCTCCGGCCTCGAGGTCACCTGGACCACCACGCCCACCCGGTGGAGCATGGGCTTCTTCGAGAACCTCTTCGGCTACGAGTGGGAGCTGACCGAGAGCCCGGCCGGCGCCAAGCAGTGGAAGCCGAAGGACGGCGCGGGCGAGGGCACCGTCCCGCACGCCCACGACGCCTCGAAGAAGATCGCCCCGTCGATGCTCACCGCCGACCTGGCGCTCCGCTTCGACCCGGTCTACGAGCAGATCTCCCGCCGCTACTGGCAGAACCCGGAGGAGTTCGCGGACGCGTTCGCCCGCGCCTGGTTCAAGCTGACCCACCGCGACATGGGCCCGAAGTCGCTGTACCTCGGCGCGGAGGTCCCCGAGGAGACGCTGCTGTGGCAGGACCCGCTGCCGGCGCGCGAGGGCGAGGTCATCGACGCCGGTGACATCTCCGCCCTCAAGGCCAAGCTGCTCGACTCGGGCCTGACCGTCTCGCAGCTCGTCTCCACCGCGTGGGCCTCGGCCTCCACCTACCGCGGCAGCGACAAGCGCGGCGGCGCCAACGGCGCCCGGATCCGCCTGGAGCCGCAGAAGGGCTGGGAGGTCAACAACCCCGACCAGCTCGCCCTGGTCCTGCGCACCCTGGAGAACGTCAAGGAGGAGTTCAACGCCTCCTCCGACCGCAAGGTCTCGATCGCCGACCTGATCGTGCTCGGCGGCTCCGCGGCCGTGGAGAAGGCCGCCAAGGACGCCGGTCTCGACATCGAGGTGCCCTTCACCCCGGGCCGCGTCGACGCGACCGACGAGCACACCGACGCGGAGTCCTTCGCCGCCCTGGAGCCCGCGGCCGACGGCTTCCGCAACTACCTGGGCAAGGGCAACCGGCTCCCCGCCGAGTACCTGCTCATCGACCGCGCCAACCTGCTCACGCTCAGCGCCCCCGAGATGACCGTCCTGGTCGGCGGCCTGCGCGTGCTCGGCGCCAACTACGACGCCTCGAAGACGGGCGTCCTCACCGACGCCCCGGGCACCCTGACGAACGACTACTTCGTCAACCTGCTCGACATGGAGACCGCGTGGTCCTCGACCTCCGAGGACCAGACCGCGTTCGAGGGCCGCGACCGCGCCACCGGCGAGGTCAAGTGGACCGGCACCCGCGCCGACCTGGTCTTCGGCTCCAACTCCGAGCTGCGCGCGGTCGCCGAGGTCTACGCGAGCGACGACGCGAAGGAGAAGTTCGCCAAGGACTTCGCCGCGGCGTGGAGCAAGGTGATGGACCTGGACCGGTTCGACGTCGCGTGATCACCGGCGCGTAACGGCTCGTAGCCACGACGACCAGGCCGGTACGGTCCTTCGGGACCGTACCGGCCTGGTCGTTCCGTCGTTCCGCCTCAGCCGGCGGCGGGCTCCGCGGGCAGGTCCAGCAGGCGGGCGATGACGCGCAGCACGCCGTTCTCGGTGTGGGCGGGGGCCACGTAGCGGGCGCGGTCGAGGACCGCCGGGTGGGCGCCCGCCATGGCGAAGGACCAGTCCGCGGTGTCGAGCATCTCCAGGTCGTTGAGGTAGTCGCCGAAGACGAGGGTCTGGGCGGGCGTGATGCCCAGGTCGCGCTGGAGCCTGCGGACCGCCGCGCCCTTGTCGGCGGTGCGGTTCATGACGTCGACCCAGTGCTGTCCGGAGACGACGACCTGGTGGGTCTCCGTGAAGGACTCCAGGGCCGGGGCGGTGGTCAGTTCGGCGGGGCCGAAGTCGAAGAGCGCCACCTTGATGATCTCGTCGTCCACGGCGGTGACGTCCGGCACGGTCTCCAGCCGGGCGTAGTACTTGCGCGCCTCCGCCAGGAACGCCTCGTCGGTCCGCTCCACGTAGGCGGACCGCTTGCCGCAGACGACCGCGCCCAGGTCGGTGCCCCCGGCCGCGAGCCCTCGCGCGGTCGCGACGATCCGGGCGGCTACGGCGGGGTCCAGCGGGTCGGCGCTGAGCTCCGCCCCGTCCCGTACGACGTAGGTGCCGTTCTCCGCGATGAAGACCATGCCGTCCCGCGCCCGCGCGAACTGCCGCTCCAGCGTGGCGTACTGCCGCCCGCTCGCGGGGCTGAAGAGCACCCCGCGCCGCCGGAGTTCGTCAAGTACGGGCCACAGCCCGTCGGGTATCCGCCCGTCACCGTCCAGCAGCGTGCCGTCCATGTCGGTGACGATCAGCCGGACGTCCACGGGCCCCGCCGGGAGCACGGACGGAACCTCGGATGCGGTGGAGGAAGAGACGGAGGGAGTGGTGGGAGAGCTGGACATGTTCCGTTCCTGTACGGGACGCGCGATACACGGCCCCGTGACGGGACACTGCACGGCAACGTGATTCCTTGGCCGCTCCGCACGGTACTAGGGCCTGCCGCTACGGGTGCGCCGCAGGTCCGGGGAGGGGCGGGGGCGCAACGGCGCGGCGGCCTGATGGCGCGGTGGCCCCGGGCCCGGTGGCCCGTCGGCACGGCGGCCGCCGCCGGTGGTGCGTGCACCGGCGGCGGCCGCGTCGCCCTGGAGCGCCGCCCCCCGGCCGGCGTTGTTCAGGGCAGGTGGTCCCGCATCGGCCCGCCGGGCGCGCGGGAGTGCACCGGAGCGGGCTGCGACGGGGACGGAGGCTCGGAGTCCGGACGCGGCACGGGGCGGCGGCCCGGACAGGGATACGCCGGACGACTGTGGTCTCGACGTGACGCCCAGGGGTCCGGGGGCGCCGGCACCCGGGGACCTGGGGCGCGGGAAGCCGCGACCGCGGCTTCGCGACGGTGGCGGGCTCGACGACGAGTCCCGCGTGACCGAGCCTAGGTGAGCCGGGCAGACGTGGACAGCCCCGCGAGACCCCGAAGTACGGCAGTACCGGCCCCCCGGACGCCACCACCCCACCCGCCCCACCGCACCGCCGGAACACGCCGCGGCGGACGCCGGTACGGGTTCCGGACCGGCGGTCGGTCACGGCACCGACGGCCACCGCACCGGCGTTCGCCATGTCGGCGTCCACGGGCTCACCCCGTGCCCGACGCCGCCGCCTCCATCAGGGGTTCGGCGTCCGCCGCCGTCGCCTCCGGTGGTATCACCAGCAGGTCCCAGCGGCCCCGGCCCTGGCTGACCAGGCAGATGGTGTGCCGGCCCTGCGCTCCGGAGGAGCCCCGCAGCCGTACGACATGGTCGGCGACGTACAGCCGTCCGGGCCCTTCCGACCACAGCTCCGCGCTGACGGTGACGCCCGTGATCTCTCCCCACTCGGCCGGCAACCCGCTGAGCAGCAGCGGAAGTTCGACCAGCAGATCGCGCGAGCGGGGCCACCACGCCCCGTCGATGGGGCGCGGCACGGAACTGGGGGGTGCCAGCCGGAGTCGGGCTACGGGCTGAAGTGCGGTGGCCATGGAGGCGCCCTTCACGGTGAAATCAGGCCGGGGTCTCGGGCTGTCCTCAAGTGCCGCGCGGCGCGCGTCTCGCGTCGCGGTTCGTGCTCGTCACGGTGTGGGGAGCGGCGCTCCGCCGCAGTACGGACGGCCGTCGGCCGACGTGCCGATTACCGCTCCCGCACTGTGGCTTTTTACCCTACTCCGCCCGTCCGAAAAGGGGCCCTTTACTGACAGCGGCATACTGACAGCGTCATATGCGGCGCCCAGCAACACGCGCAGCACCGCCGGCGGCACCCGGCAGGTCCGTAGCATCAAGTCACACCCCGTCGCACCCGCAGCACCCCGCTCAGTTTCCTTGCATATGCCAGCTTTTGGCGCATACCTTGGCGCGCATGCAGTCTTACACCATCGGGCAGGCGGCCCGTCTGCTCGGCGTGAGCCCGGACACCGCGCGGCGCTGGGCGGACGCCGGCCGGGTCGCCACCCATCGCGACGAGGGGGGCCGGCGGCTCATCGACGGACGGGCCCTGGCGGCGTTCTCGGTCGAACTCGCCAAGACCGGTGAGGCGGAGGAGGAGACCTCCCGCACCTCCGTGCGCAACGCGTTCCCCGGCATTGTCACCGCCGTCAAGCTCGGCGACGTCGCCGCCCAGGTGGAGATCCAGGCGGGCCCCCACCGGCTGGTCTCCCTGCTGACCCGGGAGGCCGTCGAGGAACTGGGCCTGGAGGTGGGCGTGGAGGCCACCGCCCGCGTCAAGTCCACCAACGTGCACATCGACCGCGCGTAGCGCCCCGGCAACGTGCACTTCGACCGCGCACAGCGCCCCGGCGCGACCGGACCAGGAGCACGGACGAGCACCCCGGGCCCGCAACTCCGTAGCAACGCACATGCGTACGCACCCCCGGCGATCACCCGGCTCATGCGATGCGACTAGAGACTTACGCCTTGCATATGCGGAAGTATGATCGGCGTATGCCCAGCAGCGTCCAAGGGAGTGCACCCGTGACAACCCGTACCGCGCGCCGGACCCGCCGTGCCCGCCGCACCCTCCAGGTGGCCGGTGCGAGCGCCGCCGCACTGCTCGCCCTGAGCGCCTGCTCGTCCTCCGACTCCGACGCGGACTCCGGCGCCTCGAAGTCGTCGGACGCCTCGGCGAAGTCCGACGAACTCTCGGGCGAGGTGACCGTCTTCGCCGCCGCCTCGCTCAAGGAGTCCTTCACGACGCTGGGGAAGCAGTTCGAGAAGGCGCACCCCGGTACGAAGGTCAGCTTCAACTTCGGCGGCAGCGACACCCTCGCCGCCGGCATCACCGGCGGCGCCCCGGCCGACGTCTTCGCCGCCGCCAGCCCCAAGACGATGGCCACCGTGACGGACGCGGGCGACGCGGACGGCACCCCGTCGACCTTCGTACGCAACCAGCTGGAGATCGCCACCCTGCCGGGCAACCCCGACAAGGTCGCCTCCCTCAAGGACCTCACCGACTCCGACCTCAAGGTCGTCCTGTGCGACAAGACGGTCCCGTGCGGTGCCGCCGCGCAGACGGCGCTGAAGGCGAGCGGCCTGAAGCTGACCCCCGTCTCGTACGAGCAGGACGTCAAGAGCGCCCTGAACAAGGTCGTGCTGAAGGAGGCGGACGCCGCCGTCGTCTACCAGACGGACGTGAAGGCGGCGGGTGACAAGGTGGAGGGCGTGAACTTCCCCGAGTCCTCCGAGGCCGTCAACGACTACCCGATCGTCCGCCTCAAGGACTCGGAGAACCCGGACGCGGCCGCGGCCTTCATCGAGCTGGTGCGCTCGGCGGACGGCCAGAAGGTACTGACGGCCGCCGGCTTCCTCAAGCCGTGACCCGTCCCGCCCCGGAGCACACCGAGCCGACGAGCTCCCGGTCCCGCACCCCCGTCCGGGTACGGGACCGGGGTCGTGGTCGGGGCTCGCTCGGGCGCCGGGGCCGGGTGCCGCTCCCGCTGCTGCTGCCCGCCCTCGCCGGCCTGGCGTTCCTGCTGCTGCCGCTGATCGCCCTGCTCGTGCGGGCCCCGTGGCGCAGCCTGCCGGACCAGCTCACCAGTACGGAGGTCTGGCAGGCGCTCCAGCTCTCCCTGCTGTCGGCCACGGCCGCCACCGCCGCGAGCATGGTCCTCGGCGTGCCGCTCGCCTGGGTCCTGGCGCGCACCGACTTCCCGGGCCGCGGCTTCGTCCGGGCCCTGGTGACGCTCCCGCTCGTCCTGCCGCCGGTGGTGGGCGGTGTGGCGCTGCTCCTCGCCCTCGGCCGCAACGGCGTCGTCGGCCAGTGGCTCGACTCCGCCTTCGGGATCACGCTGCCGTTCACCACGGCGGGCGTGGTCGTGGCGGAGACGTTCGTGGCGATGCCGTTCCTCGTCATCAGCGTGGAGGGCACCCTGCGGGCCGCCGATCCCCGGTACGAGGAGGCCGCCACCACGCTGGGCGCCTCCCGCTTCACCGCGTTCCGCCGGGTCACACTGCCGCTGATCGCCCCGGGGATCGCGGCGGGCGCCGTCCTGGCGTGGGCGCGTGCGCTCGGCGAGTTCGGCGCGACGATCACGTTCGCGGGCAACTTCCCCGGCCGTACGCAGACCATGCCGCTGGCCGTCTACCTCGCCCTGCAGAACGACCCGGCCGCCGCGATCGCCCTCAGCCTGGTACTGCTGACCGTGTCGATCGCCGTACTCGCCGGGCTGCGGGACCGCTGGATGACGGCATCATGACCACGACCGGCAGGAACACGACCGGCAGGACGACGACCGGCAGGACGACGACCGGTACGACGGAAAGCGCGGGCCGATGACGCACGCCGGAAAGACCGCGACCGCGGCGGACACCGCCCGCGCCGAAGACTCCTCCGCAGGGCTCGACGCCCGGCTCGTCGTCGACCGCGGCTCCTTCCACCTCGACGTCGGACTGACCGCCGCGCCAGGGGACGTCGTCGCGCTCCTCGGCCCGAACGGCGCCGGCAAGACCACCGCCCTGCGCGCGCTCGCCGGACTCACCCCGCTCTCCGACGGCGGCCGGCTGCGCCTGGACGGTACGGCGCTGGACCGCACGCCGCCCGAGTCACGCCCGGTCGGCGTCGTCTTCCAGGACTACCTGCTCTTCCCGCACCTGTCCGCGCTGGACAACGTCGCCTTCGGGCCGCGCTGCCAGGGCCTGTCGAAGGCGGCGGCCAGGGAAGTGGCCGCCGAGTGGCTGGACCGGATGGGCCTCGCCGACCGGGCGGGCGCCAAGCCGCGGCGGCTCTCCGGCGGACAGGCCCAGCGTGTCGCCCTCGCCCGCGCGCTGGCCACCCGGCCCCGGCTGCTCCTGCTCGACGAGCCGCTCGCCGCGCTGGACGCCCGCACCCGCCTCGACGTACGGGCCCAGCTCCGGCGCCACCTGGCCGACTTCGAGGCCGTCGCCGTACTGGTCACGCACGATCCGCTGGACGCGATGGTGCTCGCGGACCGGCTGGTCGTGGTCGAGGACGGGCGGGTGGTGCAGGACGGCGCCCCGTCGGACATCGCGCGCCGGCCGCGTACCGACTACATCGCCCAGCTGGTCGGGCTCAACCTCTACCGGGGCCGGGCCGACGGCCACACCGTCCGGCTCGACGCGGGCCCGTCGATCACCACGACCGAGGACCTGACGGGACCGGTGTTCGTGGCGTTCCCGCCCGGCGCGGTGACGCTGTACCGGGACCGTCCCACCGGTGCCAGCGCGCGGAACCTGTGGCGGTGCGAGGTCGCCGGGCTGGAGACCCACGGCGACCAGATCCGCGCGGACCTCACCGGCGAACTCCCGCTCGCCGCCGACCTGACCACCGTCGCGGCGGCCGAACTCGACCTGCGGCCGGGCGCCCCGGTCTGGGCGACGGTGAAGGCGACGCAGACGCACGCCTATCCGGCCTGAGCCCCGGGGATCCGAAACGTCCCGTCAGTCCTAGGGGCGGAGCAGCCCGCGCTCGTACGCCCTGACCAGGCGCTGCGGGACCATGATCCGGGCGCCGTCCACGACGACCGGGGCCAGCTGGGGCGTCGTGGCCTTCCACTGGGCGCGGCGGTGACGGGTGTTGCTGCGGGACATCTTCCGCTTGGGAACGGCCATGACGGACTCCTGAGGACGGTACGCGGGTGGATGGCTGGCAGTACGCCAGTTGGCGGCACCCACACGCTACATGAAAATGGATCCCATTAACGAGTCAGCGAGCCGGGCCGCCACGGAGCGACCCCGCGATCCGGGCGAGCCAGTCGTCCACCGGACCGAGCGTGACCAGACCGCTCCCCGCGCCCGCCAGTTCCCCGGCGGCCGGCCGCAGCCGGGCGTGGACCCGTTCCAGTACCGGCCGCTCGCCGAGCGCCAGCGCGGCCACCGCCTCCAGACAGCACAGCGCCTCGTACAGGTGGTCCCGCGGCGGCTCCATCAACTCGCGCAGTGCCGCCCGCGCCTCGGCCCCCTGCCCCGCGCCGAGCCGGGCCAGCGGCTCGATCCAGGGGCGGTACGGGCCCCAGTCGTCCCCCGGATCCACCACCGGCACGGCGTCCGTCCCTCCGATGCGCAGGCACAGCAGGGCCAGCGGCAGGAGGCCGCGCTCCAGGCCGGGCATGCCGGCGCCGTCCAGGCGGGCAGCGGCGGCCCGGTACGCGGTCTCCGCCTCGTCCCGTTCGCCGGCCGCGGCGAGCCGCAGGGCCCCGTACCACTGGGTGAACACGCCCGCCAGCGGCAGTTCGTGCCGCTCCGCCAGCCGGTCCACCGCGGCGGCGTGCCGGTCCGCCGCCGGAAAGTCGGCGAGGGCGCTGCGGGCCTGGAGGCGGACGAGGTGACCGAGTACTTCGGAGGTCACGAGGGCGTGGCGGGCGGCGAGTGCGACCAGTTCGGCGCCGGTCCGGTCCCGGCGCGGCGCGAGCCCGGCCCGGGTGAAGGACTGCATGAACGTCCCGTTGAGGGCGAACGCCAGCAGCGCCGGGTCGTCGAGCCGCCGCGCGATCGCCTCGGCCTGCCGCGCCGCGGCCGGTCCCCGGGGTGCGTCGGTGCCGCGCGTCTCCAGGGCGACGGTGGCCAGCAGCCGGCAGCGCGCCGCGGCGTGCTCCGCACCGGGCGGCAGGGCGGCGAGGGTGCGCTCGGCCGCCGCGACGAGCCGCCCGGCCAGTTCCGGGTCGTCGCCGCGGCTCCAGATCGCGGGCACGTCGTACGCGCCGATGACCCGCGCGGTCAGCTCCGGGTCGCCGGACTCCTCCGCCGCCACGACGGCCGCCATCCGGTGCTCGCGGGCCGCCGCCAGACCGCCGCCTCCGGTCACCGCGAGACCGCGCAGCAGCCCGACCGTGGATTCGAGGCGGGCCCGCGCACCGGCGGCGACGGTACGGTCGTACGCCTGCGTGGCCCGCGCCCACAGCCGCGCCGCCACCGTGTCCGCCGCCTCGCTTTCAGGTGCCGTGAGTCGGCCGTCGTCCGGTCGCAGGTGCGGGGACTGGGTCAGGATGTCGTGCTCCAGGCGGCGCAGCGCGGGGCCCGGGTCGAGGCCGAGCCGCCCGGCCAGGGTCGAGCGGGCCCGGCGGAGCACGGCGAGGGCGTCCGCCTGCCGCTCCGTGCGGTACAGGGCGAGGGCGAGCAGCCGCCAGGCGTCCTCGCGCCAGGGGTGGGCGGCGGTGTGCGCGTCCAGGTCGGGCACCGCCTCGGCGGCGCGGCCGAGCGCGAGGTGGGCGGCGGCCCGCCGTTCCACCGCCTGGAGCCGCAGTTCGGCGAGGCGGGAGCGTTCCCCGCGGGCCCAGCCGTCCGCCGCGAACTCCGCGTACGCGGGTCCCCGCCACAGCGCGAGCGCTTCCTCCAGGCGGTCGAGCGCCTCCCCGGGCGAGAGCCGCGCGGCGCCGGTGACGGCCGCCTCGAAGCGCCACGCGTCGACGGCGCCGGACTCCGCGCGCAGCGCGTACCCGGGGCCCTCGGTGACCAGCAGCCGTGCCGGGGCGCGGGGCGGACGCTCCGGTTCCAGCGCCCGGCGCAGCGCCCCGACGAAGGTCTGCACGGCTCCCACGGCGCCCGCGGGCGGGTCGTCCCACAGGTCGTCGACCAGGCGGGCGACGGGCACGACGCGGCGGCGGGCCACGATCAGCCGGGCGAGCACGGCCCGGTGCCGGGGGCCCTTCAGCGCGAGCGCGGCGCCGTCGCGCTCGGCCACGACGGGCCCGAGCACCCCGAACCCGACCGGCCCGAGCGCCCCGGACCCGACCGGCCGTCGCCGCTCCACTGAGCCACCTCCACGTTCCAGCGCCGTCTGCCCGACGACCGTACGCACTCCGCCACCCCGGCCGCCGCGCTGATCGCCTGCTGATCGGCGCACCACAAGCTCATATCAGCACGTGGCCACGGAACAGCACGCGGCCACGCCCTCAGAAAGGTCCGCCATGCCCCCGACCACCCCGGCCGCCACCGCGACCACCCCGTCCGCCCCGGCCGTCCCCGGCTTCCGGCAGCACCGCGTCCCCGTCGCCGACGGAGTGTCCCTGAACGTCGCGGTCGGCGGCTCCGGAAGCCCCGTCGTCCTGCTGCACGGCTTCCCGCAGACGCATCTGATGTGGCGGCACGTCGCCGCCGATCTCGCGGCCGAGCACACGGTCATCTGCCCCGACCTGCGCGGTTACGGAGCCAGCGACAAGCCGGCCGAGACCGGCGCGGACACGTACGCGAAGCGGACGATGGCCGCCGACATCGTGACGCTCGCGCGGGAGCTGGGCCACGAGCGCTTCGCGCTCGCCGGGCACGACCGGGGCGCCCTCGTCGCCGTACGCGCCGGGCTCGACCACCCGGACGCCGTCACGCACCTCGCGGCGCTCGACGTGCTGCCCACCCTGGACATGTGGGACGTGCTGCACGGCACGACCGCGGCCGTCGGCTTCCACCTGTTCCTGATGGCCCAGCCGCCCGGACTGCCCGAGCAGCTGATCGGTGCGGCGCCGGACGCGTTCTTCGGCCACTTCCTCGACCTGTGGACCCGGGATCCGGCGGCGATGCCCGCGGACGTCAGGGCCGCCTACCTGGCGGCGTGCCGGGCCGCCGTGCCCTCGATCGTCGCCGACTACCGGGCCTCGGCGGGCATCGACGTCGAGCACGACCGGGCCGACCGCGACGCCGGGGTGCGGCTGCGGATGCCGGTCACCGTCCTCCAGCAGGACTGGGGCGCCGCGCTCGGCTACGACGCGACGGCCCTGTGGTCGGCCTGGGCGCCCGACCTGCACCACCGCACGGTGTCCTGCGGCCACTTCATGGCCGAGGAGGCCCCGGCGGAGGTCGCGGCGGCGCTCCGTGACCTGCTCACCCGCACTCCGGACACCGGAATGCAATACGGAACCGGCGAATAGCGCGGCGCCGCACATACGCGAGAGCGAAAAGCGGGGGAGACGAAGAGGAGAGGGAAAGGAGAGATGATTACGGGGTGAAAGTCCCGTGAACAAATGCAGGTGGCCGGGACCGCACCATGTGAGGTGCGGCCCCGGCCACCTGTACGCGTCAGCCGACCCGCGGGTCAGGCGTCTGCCTCGGCGTGAGCCGGATCAGGCAGGGACGATGTTCTCGGCCTGCGGGCCCTTCTGGCCCTGCGTGACGTCGAACGAGACCTTCTGGCCCTCCTGGAGCTCACGGAAGCCCTGGGTGGCGATGTTCGAGTAGTGGGCGAAGACGTCGGCGCCGCCGCCGTCCTGCTCGATGAAGCCGTAACCCTTTTCCGAGTTGAACCACTTCACGGTACCGGTAGCCATATCAATTCTCCTTACGGGAGCAGTGCTCAAGAATCCGCACCTCGCGGACCCTCGTCGCCGCAATGATTGACCCGTCCGGAGAGAACCCCGGGAAATTCAAAGGCTGAACAACCGGTGTGAACCGGAAGATGCACCCAGGAAACTTTGGGAACCACAACTGCAACTCGAATCGACAGTAACACGATGAGCGCCCGAAGTGACGGTCAAAGGGTCACCCGTTCGCACGCAACCGCCATGGACCGGCCGGCATGGCGCGGGACGTCCGCCGCGGGTCACTCGTCGTCGAACCGCTTGCGGTGGGCTATCACCTCGCGGGCCGCGGCGCCCGCCGTGCGGCCGTGCGCGAAGGCGTAGCCGCGCAGCCGGGCCAGGGCGTCCCCGGCGCCGAGGTCGAGCTGGGCCATGATCATGCCGGTGGCCTGGTGGATCTGCTCGTGCTCCGAGGTCATCCGGCCGAGCCGGGAGTCGCCGCCCCCGAACACCGTCCACTCCTCGTCCGGCAGGGCCATCAGGGCGACCGTGACGACGCCCGCCACCAGGCCCCCCGTCCGCAGGTCCCGCCCGGTGGGCTCGCCCGGGGTGTCCCGGTAGAGGTCCAGGCTGCCGACGCAGGCCGCGCCCTCGCCCAGCGGCAGCGAGTACACCGCCCTGACGCCCGCTCCGGTGGCCTGTTCGGCGAAGACCGGCCAGCGGCCGAGGTCGGCCCCGCGGGCCAGGTCGCACGCGAACACCGGCGCCCCGGCCGCCGCCGCGTCCAGCCCCGGGCCCTCGCCCAGCGTGCCCTGGACGTCCGCGACCCGGGCCGCCGTCCCGTCGCTCGCCCCCAGCCGTACCGGCAGTCCGTCGCCGCGCAGCAGCACGCTCGCGCCGCAGACCGGCAGCAGCCGTACGGCGGTGGCGCACAGCCGGGCGGGCAGCTCTTCGAGCGGTGCCTCGTACGCCTCCTCGGCGACGACCGAGGCGAGCCGGGCCCACTCGCCGTCCTCCTCCGGGCTGCCGCTCCACCCGGGACCCGGTGTGCCGCCGCTGTCGTCCTCCTCCGGGCGCACGCCCACCGCCTCCTTCCACCGCTCGCCTGGCGGGACCCCGCGGTGGGTACCCAGCGACGCCGTGCCCAAGTCGGGCGCGCGCTCAGCGCCTCTCGTACGGGTTCGCCGGCTGCTTCACCCGGGTGAGGGAGGCGGCGTCGAGCACCGGCGGCCACGCCTCGTCGGAGCCGAGGGCGCCGTGCGGCCGCCAGGTGCCGGTCAGGGTGACCCACTGGCCGTCCTCGGGGGCGTCGGCTCCCTCGATCCGCACCTTGTACGTGCTCGCGTCGGCCGCGCAGCAGGTGATGCGGAGCCGGGCCAGGTACCAGGTGCCGTCCGAGCCGCGGACGACGAAGCCGGTCAGCCGTACCGTCCGGCCCTTCAGCGACCGGTTCTCGTCGTAGATCGCGCGGGACGTGAACTCGCCGAGGGTCAGGTCCACCGGGTCCCCGGCGGCGAGCGCGGGGAAGGTGCCGACGCCCTGGGCCGCGCGCTCCGCCGCCTCCCGCTCCGCGCTGTACGTGCCGAGCGCGGGCGGCGGGAAGAGCAGCAGCACGGCGGCGGGCACCGCGAGCAGCCAGGCGATCCGGGGCGTACGACCGTGCTCATGACCGTGACCGTCGTCGTCATCGCCGTTATCGCCCTCGTCGTGCCTCTCAGGTGCCCGCGTACGTACGGCGGACACGGCCCCGAGTGCCGCCAGCAGTACGCCCGACGCGATCAGGTACGGACACAGCCCCTGCTGCACGTACCGCAGGTACAGGTCGCTGAAGAGCGAGACGCGCAGCACGGCGGCGCCGCTCAGCAGCAGGAGCAGGGCGGGCCCGTAGCGCCTCACAGCAGCCACCATCCCGTCAGCACGCTGCACACCAGGGCGACCAGCCAGGTCACGGAGGAGAACCGGACGGCGAAGGCCCGGCCGAACGTGCCCGCCTGGAGGGCGATCAGTTTCAGGTCCACCATGGGGCCGACCACCATGAAGGCCAGGCGCGCGGTGGGCGAGAAGCCGGTGAGCGAGGCCGCCACGAACGCGTCCGCCTCGCTGCACACGCACAGCACGACGGCCAGGACGGCGAGGAGCGGTACGGCGAGCCAGGGGGAGCCGGTGAACACGTCGAGCACCGAGCGCGGCACGGCGATGTTGAAGGTCGCCGCGGCCGCCGCGCCGAGCACCAGGAAGCCGCCCGCGTGCAGGAAGTCGTGCTGGAGTCCGGCCCCGAAGTCCGCCCAGCGCGAGGCGGCGCCTCCGCCACCTGTACGCGTACGGGGCGCGGCGGGCAGTTTCAGCAGGTCGTCGCGGCCGAACCGGGCCCACAGCCAGCCCATCACCACCGCCGCGGCGAGGGAGGCGACGAGCCGGGCGAGGACCATGCCGGGCCGGCCCGGGAAGGCGACGGAGGTCGCGACCAGGACCACCGGGTTGATCGCGGGCGCGGAGAGCAGGAAGGCGAGGGCCGCCGCCGGTGCCACGCCGCGGCGCATCAGGCTGCCCGCCACCGGGACGGACGCGCACTCGCAGCCCGGCAGGACCGCTCCGGCCGCACCCGCGACGGGCACGGCGAGCGCCGGGTTGCGCGGCAGCAGTCTGCTGATCACCCGGTCGGGCACGAAGGCGCCGATCGCCGCCGACACCAGGGTGCCGAGCAGCAGGAAGGGGACGCCCTGGACGACCACGGCGGTGAACACCGTCCACCAGGCGGACATCGCGGGCGTCGCCAGGTCGAGCGCGACCACCGGGCCGACGACGGAGACGAAGACGCCGATCGCGGTCAGCGCGAGTCCGCCCACGACCGCGTACACCAGGGCGCGGGCGGCCCGCAGCGCCCCGTGGGCGACCTCGTGCCGCCGGTACCGCTGATCGCTCACCCGGGCAGGCTAGGAGGGGGCGCTGTGCGGAAGCAGGGAGAAGCTGGGAGTCGGCTGTGCACGCGGCCGGGAGGGCCGAAAAGCCACCAGTGAGGGCAGCGGGCAGCCGGCGTCAGAGCGGGGGCTGTGCCGGGGCCGGTCCCAGGGTCGTCGTGCCGGGGGCCGTCCGGTGGCCGAGCCCCGTGCGGTACGCGTCGAGCGCGGCCTCGGTCCGGCCGCCGCGGCGCAGCAGGTCGCCGAGGAGCCGGCACAGGTCGGCCAGGTCGCCCGCCGCGCCCGCCCGCTCGAGCAGGCTCAGCGCGCGGACGTAGTGTTCCTCGGCGGCCTCGGTGTCGTGCGCGTCCTCGGCGATGATGCCGAGCAGCCGGTGCGCGGCGGCCGCGTGCACCGCTCCGCGCTCGGAGCTGAGGTCGCCGAGCACCTCGCGCAGCAGCTTGGCGGCCTCCTCCGACTTGCCGCGCCGGTGCAGCACGTCGGCGAGCTCGACGGCGACCTGGCTGGTGTAGAGGGCGGCCCGCTTGGCGGACAGCATGGTCCTGGCCTCGCGCAGCTCGCTCTCGGCGCGGTCGAGGTCCCCGTTCTGCGCGTACAGGTAGCCGCGCATCCAGTGGCAGTTGGCCAGTTCCGTACGGATCTGGAGCCGGCGGTAGAGCTCGGCGGCCTTGGCCAGCGAGGCGTCGGCCTCGGCGGTGCGGCCCTCGGCGAGCAGGGTGCGGGCGACGGACCGGTGCATGCGGGCGACCAGCGCCGGGTCGCCGGCCTGCGGGGCGAGGGCCAGCGCCAGTTCGGCGGCCTGGGCGGCGCGGGCGTGCGCGCCCATGTCCATGTACGGGGCGATGACGCCGGTGTAGAGGAGCAGCAGGGCGTCCGGGTCGTGCAGTCCGTTGCGGTTGAGCTCGTCGAGGGTGGACTCGAACAGGTAGCAGGCGTAGCGCAGCTCACCGGCGAGGTAGTGGGCGACGGCCCGGCCGCGCAGGGCGGGGACGCGCAGCGGCAGCGGGGCGTCCCCGAGCCGCTGCTCGGACTGTTCGAAGCGGGTCCTGGCCACTTCGAGGTCGCCGGTCTCCAGGGCGCATTCGCCGAGGCCGAGCAGGGCGGCGGCCTGTTCGGCGACGAGACCGTGCGTCTCGGCCTCCGTGAGCAGCGCCTCGTACTGCTCGGCGGCCACCTCGGCCTCGCCGGTCGCGAGGGTGCGCTGCGCGTCGGTCAGCCGCAGCCGCAGCCCGGTGGCGAGGTGGGCCGGGCGGCCGGTGGCCAGCTCCTCGTACGCCACGCCGAGCCGGTCGGCGATGTGCCGCAGCGCCGGTTCGGAGGCGCGGACCCGGCCGGCCTCCAGGGTGGAGATGTACGCCGGGGTGTAGGCCGGCTCCGCGAGCTGCCTCTGGGTGAGCCCGCGCTCGGTGCGCAGCTGCTGCACCCTGCGCCCGATGATTTGCGGGTCGTCGCGTTCCGCCATGAATTAAGCATGCCATTAAGGCGGCTTACACTCCGGTTATTCCTGACGTTCGTTCAACTCACCTGCGCACTCTTGCCCTTGGCCTCAGGATGGCTCTACGTTAAGTGACGCATTAAACAAGCTTAATAACCCGCTGAAGCCGCTGCTGCGAGGTCGCCGTGCTCCGACGCATCCCCAACCGCCCGGTCAGGGTCTTCGGCGCCGCGGTCGTCGCCGTCGCGGCACTGGTCACCGCCGCGAACGCGGGCCCGGCGAAGGCGGCCGAGCCGCCGCGGCCGTCCCACGGCGCACCCACCCAGACCCAGCGGACCCCGTAGAAGGCGCGTAGCCGGACCCGGCGGACCCCGCAGACGTCGCGCGGCCGGGACCGGCGGAACCCGCAGACGTCGCGCGGCCGGGACCGGCGTAACCCCTCAGTCGCGCGGCCGGGACCGGCGGAACCCCTCGCGGTCGGTCCCGGGCGGGTGCCGTCAGCCCGCGACCCCGGCCGCTCCCGCCCCCAGTTCCCCGAGGTGCTGCCGGATGTGTTCGAGGGCGCCCTCGCGGCGGCCGGGCACCCGCCTGCGCAGGTCGGCCAGCACGACGCCGAGTTCACGCGCCCGGGCCGCGTCCCGGATCAGCCCCCACTGGTGGTGGGCGCGGTCGACGGCCGCCTCGACGGCGGGCGCGTCCGGCGACTGGCCCGCGCCGAGCCGGGCCCCGGCCACCGCCAGCCAGCTCCGGCAGCTGCGGACCGGGTCCCCGGCGAACATCGCCAGGTCGGCCCCGACCTCCCGCCAGTGCAGCGCCTGCTCGGAGGCGGGACCGTACGCCCGTACCGCCGCCTGTTCCCACTGGGCGGCGAGCGCGGCGGCCTGGCCGTGCCGCCCCGCCTGCACGGCGGCGGTGATGTCGGCGTGCGGGTCGGGCGCCACCGGCACCCGCGCCCGCGCCGCCAGCACGATGCCGGGCCTGCCGCCCTCGCCGAGCGAGCGGGCCAGGGCGTGCTGGTGCAGCTCCTCGGCCGCCGGGCGGTACCCGCTGCGCAGGATCGTGGCCAGGGACTTCATGTACGCCGGCACGGCCGTCGTACGGCGTGGGGGCGGCGGGGCGACATGGCCGTACAGGGTCACGCCGTCCCCGGCGGTGAGCGGCTGTCCCGCCAGCTGCTGCCAGCTCTCGGTGTCCGCGTACAGGTCGGCGAAGACCGTGGTGGTGCCCGGCGGGCGCAGCCGCAGCTCCTCGCGCACCCAGTGCCAGGGGAAGGCGGTGTAGCGGACCGTCGACGGGGTGGTGCGGGCCAGCGCCAGGTGCGGCAGGTGCTGGCGGCGGTCGAGCTGGAGCTGCCCGGCGAGATAGACGGTCAGCGGCCCCGGGGCGGTCGCGGCGGCGCGCAGCCGGGTCAGCACGGCCTGCGGGTCGAGCGGGTCCGCCAGCTCCACCACGTTCGCGGTCTCCGCGCCGGACAGCACGGCGGGGTCGACGGCCGCGAGGACGGGGAGCACGGACGCCGCGTCCACCAGGCATCCCTTGCCCACCGGTGAGGCCGCGAGCAGCAGCACGGTTCCGGGCATCGTTCCTCCCCCGTTCCTTCCCCGTCGATCACGTACGTCAGCACCGTAACCGCTGCACGTGCGCAGGGGGGACGGGCGCGGTGTGAACGCCCGGCTATGCGTGGGCTTGTGGACCCGGGGGCACCGGCCGCGTGTCGCCGCCCTCAGCCGCCCGCGCGGCGGCGCGTGGAGCGGGCGGTGGGCACCGGGCGGCGTACGGCGAAGACCGTGGTGTCGTCGTCCAGGCGCCCCCGGCTGTGCCGCAGCGTGCCGTCGCGGACCAGCCGGACGAGCCGGCGCGGCTCGGCGGTGCGCGGGTCGGCGGCGACCGCCTCGGCGACCCGGTCCAGGAGCGGGAAGAAGGCGCCGTCGCGGTCGCGGGCCTCGGTCACCCCGTCGGTGACCAGCAGCAGCGTCTCGCCGGGGGCCAGCGGCACCCGCAGCACGGGCGGCGACTGCGGCACCAGCTCGCTCATGCCGAGCGGCAGCCCGTGCCCCGGCGGCAGCGGGCGCACCCCGCCGGGGCCGACCACCAGCGGTGGTTCGTGCCCGAAGTTGACGACCTCCATCTCGTGCGGGGTCTCGTCCGTGAAGCCGACCAGGATGCCGGTGGCGAAGCGGTCGCCGTCGGTCTGGCCGACCGCCGAGCAGTAGCACAGGTGCCGCCGCAGCCTGGTCTCCAGGCGTTCGGCCACCGTCTCCAGGGCGGGTTCGTGGTAACCGGCCTCGCGGAAGGTGCCGAGCAGCGCGGAGGCGACGCCGACCGCGCCGAGGCCCTTGCCCTGGACGTCGCCGAGGAGTACGCGGGTGCCGCAGGGGCCCGGCTGGATGTCGTAGAAGTCGCCGCCGACCCGTGCCTGGACGTCCGCGGGCAGGTACACGGCGGCGTGTTCGAGGCCGCCCCAGACCGGCGGCAGCGGGCGCAGCACCGCCCGCCGGGTGGTCTCGGCGACGTCCCGCATGTGCAGCATGCGCCGCTCGCCGCGCACCCGGATCGCGCACGCGAGGGTCGCGAGGATGCCGCCGACGGCGACCAGGATGAAGTCGGGCAGCCCGGACTGGTACTGGTGCGGCCAGGACCGGTCCACGGTGATGTACGCGATCGTCGACAGCGCGGCGAAGACGGCGGTGCCCCACACCCCGCAGATCGCCGCGGCGATACCGGGCACGAGCACGATCCAGGAGATGACCCGGAACTCCCCGGAGGTGTTGGCGTCGGCCACCGCGATGCCGAGGAGCAGCAGCAGCGGGGGCACCCAGGCGACGCTGCGGCCCCGCACGCGCAGCAGCCGCTGGCGCGCGACGGCGTCGGGCCGCCCGGCCCGCGACAGCCGGCCGAGCAGGCCGAAGGCCCTGGCGTGCCCCCGGCCCCGGAGCCGGTTTCCCGGGCCGGGTCGCACGTCGCGCCGCCGGGCGCCCACCTGCCCGTACCGGCTTCTCAGCGGACGGCCGGGGCCGGGGCGCGCGCCGAGAGGCCCGCCTCCTCCGGTCCGCCGCCGCGTACGAGCTTCATGCGGCCCAGCGAAACACGGTGCCGGGACGCCCGCATCCCGACTTGCCCCCGGTCCGCCGCGGGTGTGCGCTGGAAGGCGGGGCGAGTAATTGGAAGGAGTGTTCCCATGGCTCATGCGGCACCCGCGTCAGGGACACGACGCACCACCGGCTCCACCGACCGCACCTCCCGCGCGCCGGACACCGTCCTCGGTCCGCGCGTCCACGCCGTCGCACGGGTCGCGGTGCCCGCGGTGCTCGGTCTGCTCTACGGGTACTGGGCCGCCCAGATGCGGCGCGACGCCGGGCCCATCACCGGCTGGAACGTCCTCTTCGGCATCGTGACCGGGGTCGTCTTCATGCTCGTCTGGATCGCTGTGGCCGCGGTGGCGCCCCGGCTGGCCCGGGGCGCGCACGCCGCGATGTGGGGCGCCTTCGCGGGCATCGCGTTCGGCTTCCTGTACAGCCAGGGCGATTCGTCCGTGCTGCGCTGCTCGATGACGGCGCTGCTGGTGGGCGCGGGAGTCTTCCTGGCGATGTTCTACCGGATCACCGCGCACGAGGAGGCGGCCGAAACCGCGGCGGGGGACCGGACGCGGGCCCGCCCGACCGCCTGAGCGCACCGCGGACCGGGGGCCGGGGCAGGGGGCCGGGGCAGGGGGCTCCGTCCCGCGGACCGGGGGCCGGGGGCGCGGGCTCCGTCCCGCGCCCCCGAACGGCTTGTCATATGCCCCCATTTGCAGTCAAAAGTGTCGCAAGTGGCGCCCGCCGGGGTTTGCCTGACGGTGTGCCCCTACGTGTCCGCAGCGCCGTGTCGGCCGCGCTGATCGTGCTCGCCTGCCTGCTCGCGCCGGTGGGCGCGCTCGCGGCGTGGACCACGTACGAGATCGGCGACAGCGGCCGTTACGAGGCCACGACGGCGCCGCTCGCCGGTGACCCGCACGTCCGGGAGGCGATCGCCGCGTCGACCACCGCCGGGATCATGCGGGAGATCCACGTCGGGCCGCGGCTGCGCGGACAGGTGCACACCTTCGTACACGCGGCCGTGCGCTCCTTCACCAGGACGGACGCCTTCCGCACCGCGTGGGACACCGCCAACCAGGCCGCGTACGACGCCGTCATGCAGGGGCTGCGGGACAAGGGCGAGCGCTCGGTGACGCTGCGGCTCGGCCCCGTGACCCGGCAGGTCAAGCGTCAACTGGCCGCCGACCGCGTACCGTTCGCCGACCGCATCCCGGTCGGACACACCGAGGTCACCGTGGTGCGCGCCGCGGACCTCGACCGGCTCCGGAAGGGGTTCCAGATGCTGGAGATCGCCGGGTTCTGGCTGCCCGCCGCCGCCGTCGCCCTGGCGGTGACGGGCGTACTGGTCTCGGTCTGCCGCCGCCGCGCGGTGCTGGCGACCGGGCTCGGTACGGCGCTGGGCGCCGCGCTGCTCGGGGTGGCCGTCGCCGCCGGCCGCCGGATGACGCTGTCCGGCCTGCCGGAGGACGTGTCCGACGCGGCGGCCGGCGCCGTCTACGACACCCTGACCGCCACACTGCGCGCGACCTCCTGGGCGCTGCTGGGCCTGGGCCTGGCGGTGGCGCTCGCCGCGCTGCTCACGGAGCGGATCGGGCGAGCCCGGCGAGACTCCGCAACGCCCGAGCCAGCTCCCCCACCGGAGCCGACCCGAGTCCAAGCCTGACGGCATCGACGGCGGCGCCGGGACCGGAACGGACACCGGCACCGGGACCGGAACGGACACCGGTGCCGGCACCGCCCGCGACTTCGGCGCCGACCACGGCTTCGGCGCTGGCGCCGACCACGGCTTCGGTGCCGGCGCCGACCGCGACTTCGGTGCCGGCGCCGACCGCGATTACGGCGCTGGCGCCGCCCCCGGGCCCGGCGCCCGTCCCGGGCTCGGTCCCGACGCCAGCGCGGGTGCCGGTCCCGACGCCAGTACGCGTGCCGGTCCCGGCGCCGGTGCGAGTGCCGGTCCCGGGCGCGAGCCCGCCGCCGAGTCCGCCGCCGGTCGCGACTCCGGCGCCGACCGCGATTACTTCGCCGGTGCCGCCCCCGGACCCGGACCCGGGCCCGGTCTCGACGCCAGTACGCGTGCCGGTCCCGGCGCCGGTGCGAGTGCCGGTCCCGGGAACGATCCCGCCGTCGAGCCCGCCGCCGGTCGCGACTCCGGCGCCGACCGCGATTACGTCGCCGGTGCCGCCCCCGGACCCGGGCCCGACGCCAGCGCGGGTGCCGGTTCCGGCGCCCGTTCCGGGCGCGAGCCCGACGCCGGGTCCGCCGCCGTGACCGGCGTCGGTCGCGATCCCCGTGCCCGACCCGGACACCCCCCGCCCCGGTCCCACCGCGAACGCCGGGCCCGGGGTGATCGCGATGCCCAGGCGGGCCGCCGCCGCGGTGAACGTGTCGGCGCGCCACGGCGGTGGCAGCTCCCACCAGAGGTAGTAGGCGTGCGGGTCGGTCCGCACGGTGAAGCCCGCGAGGTGGTCGGCGGCCGACCGCTGGCGCCGGGCCGCGTCCGCGCGCTTCGCGGCGACGAGGGCGGCCACCGTGCCGTCGCCGGCCCACCGCACCGCGGCCGCCAGCGCGAAGCGTCCCGCCGTCCACCCGCCCGACCGCAGCGCCTCGCCCACCGCCTCCTGCCGCCCCTCCGGCACCACCAGGAACCCCACCGTGAGCCCCGGCGCGACCCGCTTGGACAGCCCGTCGACGACGTAGGTGCGCTCGGGCGCGTAAGCGGCGAGCGGCAGGTACCCATCGTCCCCGCCCCCGCCCCCGCCTTCGGAGGCACCGTCGCCGTCCGCGAGGAACGACCAGATGCGGTCCTCCACGACCGGGAGGTCCAGCTCCCGCACCGTACGGGCCAGTTCCGCACGTCGCGCGGGACCGGCCGTGATCGAGGTCGGGTTGTGCAGGGTCGGCTGGACGTACACGGCGGACAGCGGAGCGGCCCGGTGCGCGGCGGCCACGGCGTCCGGGCGCACCCCCTCACCGTCCATGGCCAGCGGCACCGGTACCACCCCGAGCCGCGCCACGATCTCCTTGACCAGCGGATACGTCAGCGCCTCGACGCCAACCCGGCCGCCCGCGGGCACCAGCGCGGCGAGCGCGCCCGCGATCGCCTGGCGGGCGTTCCCGGCGAACAGCAGCCGGTCCGGCGCCGGGCTCCAGCCGGGCACGGCGAGGAGCGCGGCGGCGGCCTCGCGCGCGGCGGACGTACCCGCGGCCGGGGCCGGCCGCATGGCCTCCGCCAGGACGTCGGGCCGCAGCAGCGGCGCGAGTCCTGCCGCGAGCAGCTCCGACTGGCCGGGCGCGGTGGGGTAGTTGAGCTCCAGGTTGACCGGTGCCGTCGTCGCCGGTTCGGCCAGGGCGCGCCCGGAGGGCACCGGCGCCGCCCGTACGAACGTGCCGCGTCCGACCTCGCCGACCACGAGCCCGCGCCGCACGAGTTCGCCGTAGACCCGTCCCGCCGTCGACCCGGCGATCCCGCGGCGCCGGGCGAACGCCCGCTGCGTGGGCAGCCGGTCACCGGGTTTCAGCCGCCCGGCGGCGATCTCCGCCGCGACCCGGTCGGCGATCCGCCGGTAGTCCTCCACCACGGCCCGCCCTCGCTTTCCCGTCACCCGCTCCCCGGCATTGCACCGAGGGCAAAGATTTTATTGCACCGAGGAGTTGGCGGCCTCTAGGGTCGAACACATGGCTCCCTTCCTCGCATACGAGGACAAAGGCCCCGGACCGTCGCACCCCTCCACGTCCTCCTCCGCGCACGCGTCCCGGCTGCCGCTCGTCCTCGTCCACGGCCACCCCTTCGACCGCACCATGTGGGACCCGCAGCTCGCCTTCTTCGCCGCGGAGCGCCGGGTGATCGCCCCCGACCTGCGCGGCTACGGCGCCTCCCCGGTCGTGCCCGGTGTCACCTCGCTCTCCACGTTCGCCTACGACATCGCGGACCTCCTGGATCACCTGGAGATCACCGAGTGCGTCCTCGGCGGCCTCTCGATGGGCGGCCAGATCGTCATGGAGTGCTACCGGCGTTTCCCCGGCCGCCTCCGGGGCCTGGTCCTCGCCGACACCTTCCCGGCCGCGGAGACCCCGGGCGGCAGGCTGGCCCGCAACGACATGGCGGACCGCCTGCTGGCCGAGGGCATGGGCGGGTACGCCGACGAGGTGCTGTACAAGATGGTCGCGCCCTACGCGGACGAGCGGGTCGCGGCGCACGTCCACCGCATGATGAAGGGCACGTCCCCGGAGGGCGCGGCGGCGGCCCTGCGCGGCCGGGCCGAGCGCCCCGACTACCGCCGACTGCTGACCCGCGTCACCGTCCCGGCCCTCGTGGTGGTGGGCGCCGACGACGAGTACACCCCCGTGTCCGACGCGGAGGCGATGCACGCGGCGCTCCCCGACTCCACGCTCCACGTGATCGAAGCGGCGGCCCACCTGCCCAACCTGGAACGCCCCGCGCGCTTCAACGAGGCCCTGTCCGCGTTCCTGGCCCGACTGGAGACGGCCCGCCCGGACACGGCCCTCCCGGACACGGCCCGCCCGGACACGGACACCTGAGCGCCCGCCCCCGGCAACCGTCCTGAGCGCCGTCCCGTCTTCGAGGGAGGCCACGCACGGCGAGGGCGGGAGAGGCGGGAGACCTGACGTGGGCATCGCGGCGGCCGAGTGGACGGACTCGGCGGAGCGGGACGAGGGCCCGCGCGGGCGGCCGCTCGCCGCCTGGCCGAGCGGGCTGCTGCTCGCCGGGGTGAGCGCCGTCGTCGGCTGCCGGGCCGCCGACACCGACGGGATCACGCCCGTACCGCAGGCGCTGGCGTTCCTGCCCTGGCTGCTGGTGCCCACCGTCTTCGCTCTGCTGCTCGCCGCGCTCGCCCGCTGGCGCACCGGTCTCGTCTGGGCCGTCCTGGCGCTCGGCGCGCTCGCCTGGTTCATCGAGCCGTACGGGAGGACCGGCGCCCCGGCCGGGCCCGCGGTCGCCGGGCTGCGGGTACTGACGTCCAACGTCGAGTTCGGCCGGGCCACGGACGCGCTCGTCCCCGCGATCCGGCGGGAGCGGCCGGACCTGGTGTTCGTGGAGGAGTGCGACGACGGCTGCCAGGACCGGCTGGACGCGGAGTTCCGCGAGACCGGCGCCTTTCCCTACCGCGCGGCCGTGCCCGGTACGGGCTCCGGGGGCTCCGTGATCCTGAGCCGCTTCCCGCTCCGCCGGGCCACCGGAGTGGACGGCTCCATGGGCATGCCCGGCGCCGTCGCCGAGGTGCGCGGCCACACCGTACGGCTCCAGCTCGCGCACCCCATGCCGCCGCTGCCCGAACAGCTCGGCGTCTGGCGCCGCGAACTCGGCGCGCTGCGCGCCTGGGCCGCCGCGGGCGACGGCACGCCCACCGTCCTGGCCGGCGACTTCAACGCCTCGCAGGACCACGCCGCGTTCCGCCGGATCCTCGACACCGGCCTGTACGACGGCGCGCGGCTCGCGGGCGCGGGCCGCACCCCGTCCTGGCCCGCGCGGACCGCGGGCACCGCACCGCACTTCGGCGCGCAGATCGACCACGTCCTGGTGTCCCCGGACTTCTCCGCGCGCCGGGCGGCGTTCCTGACCCTGCCCGGTACGGATCACCGCGCGCTCGTCGTCGATCTCACCCTCCACCAGCGCGAATGACCTCGAAGTGACCCGGTGATGAACCGCGGACACCGCGGCCCCGATCAGCCGGGACGGAGGCACCGGACGGACATGATGGCCCCATGTCCCGCCAGTTGCCCGCCACCCTCACCCCTCCCGACTGGCTGGTCAGGAACCTCCGCGCGCAGCGCGCCCCGGTCAACCGGGCCGCCGTCGCCCGCGCCGCCGTCGCGCTCGCCCTGCCAATCGCCCTCGGCCTCGCGGCCGGCCGCCCCGCCTACGGCGCCATCGCCTCCATGGGCACCCTCTCCGGTACGCCCGACCCCGCCGCCCGCACCCGGATGCGCCGCCGCCTGTACCGCGACCTGTCCGCCATCCGTACGGAGTTCCAGCGCGCCCTGACCGAACCGCCGCCCACCGGACGGCGCGCCACCGCCTGGTGGCCGCTGGTCGTCGCCGTCGAGCGGATCGTCGACGCCACGACGGCGGCCCGGGTCCGGATCAAGCAGGGCGCCGCGCCGCCGTCGGAGGCGGAGGTCACCCAGGTGGCCGGTCAACTGCGCGAACTGTCCGCCCGGCTGCGGGAGACCGAGACGCTCGTCGCCGTCCGCACCGACCTCACCGGCCCCGCGGACAGCGTCCTCGAACCGCTGCGGCAGGAGGTCGCGGCGGCCCTGGCGATCACGTCCCAGCCGTAGCCCCTGACCGGGGCGGACGACGACGGTGCGGGCCGCCCGTGCAGGGGGCGGCCCGCACCGGTGTGGGGGGTGGGGCTGTCGTTCTCCCGTGGCCTGCTGGCCTGCTGGCCTGCTGGCCTACTGGCCTACTGGCCTACTGGCCTACTGGCCTACTGGCCTACTTGGCGAGGGCCTTGTCCAGGGCGGCCGCGAAACCGTTGGCCCAGAGCTGGTTGACGCGCGAGCGCTCGGCGGCGTTCGGGTAGGCGTTGGTGCAGGAGGTGCCGGGACCGCCGCCCGACATCAGCTCGCTGCACGGGCCCGAGTAGTGGTCCGGCAGACCGAGCACGTGACCGGTCTCGTGGGCCGTCACGCGCGTGGAGTTGTACTGCCGGTTCTGCGCGTAGTCGAGGAAGATGTAGCCGCTGCCGTGCCCGTTCGTGGAGGCGTACGAGCCGCGCGAGTCGTTGCCCTCGTAGTACCGGAAGTCGGCGTTCGAGCCGGACTGGAGCTTCACGTTCGACACCGAGCTGTTCCAGATGGAGGCGCTGGCGGCTATCTGGGAGGCGAAGGTCGGGGCGCTGGAGGCGTTGTAGACGACGGTGACGACGGCGGCCTTCGGGTTGGCCGCGCGCTTCTCGGCGACGGACTTGATGACCGCCTCGAAGAACGCCTGGTTGGCCTTGGCCTCCTCGGCCGAGCCGTTGTACGCGGCGTACGGGGCGGCCGGGGCGGGGGCGGCCGAGGCGGGGACCGCCCCGAGCGCGGTGGCGGCGAGGCCGAGACCGGCGGTGGCGGCGAACAGCGTCCGGGACAGGGACATGCCAAATCTCATGGGGATGACTCCTCGGGTGGGGGGTGGTGGGGGGTGAAGGCGTCATCGCCGAGTGTCGGTGCCTGTGAGCCGGCTGTGATGATGGCAATGGGTGATAGGACGCGGCTATCGAGGGATCAACGGGATGTTCCGGTCCCGTTCCACCGTCCAGGACGGCTGGTTTACACGTGGTTTGTGTCTCTGGTGCAACGCCTGTCGCCGCCTTAGGCTCCCAGGGCATGGACCTCGAGGTGAGGCATCTCCGCGCACTGTGCGCCATAGCCGACACCGGCAGTCTGCACCGGGCGGCACGTCAGCTCGGCGTGGCCCAGCCCTCGCTGAGCACCCAGCTCCGCCGGATCGAACGGGAGCTGGGCGGGACGCTGTTCACCCGTGAGCACACGGGCTGCCATCCCACGCCGCTCGGCCGGCTGGTCCTGCTGCGCGCCCGGCCGCTGGTGACCGAGATGCGCGCCCTGGTCGCGGAGGCCAGGGCCGCCGCGGCGGACGGCCTCCAGCTCCGGCTCGGCTCCACCGCCAGCCGCGCCCTCCCGGGCTGGCTGCGCCGGCTGCGGCTCCGCCGGCAGGAACCGATCCTGCACATGAACGTCTCCGCGAACGCCCTGCTCCGCATGGTCGCCGACGGCCAGCTGGACGTCGCCTTCGTGCACGAGGTGGAGGGCAGCCCGCTGCGCGTCCCCGAGGGCCTGCGGCTGCGCGTCCTGGTCGACCGCGAGCCCCAGTTCGTCGGGCTGCCCCCGGACCACCCGGCCACGGCGACGACGGTGGTGCGCCTGACCGACCTGGCCGGGGACCGCTGGATGATCGACCCCACGGTGGACGGCGAGTGGGAGGCCGTGCACCGGATGCTGAACGCCGCCGGGCTCAACCCCCGTGTCCTGCACGGCGACTACCACACGGCCGCGTCCCTGGTCGCGACCGGCGAGGTGGTCACCGTCTGCCAGCCGACCGCGCTGTCCCGCCCCGAGATGGCGGTCCGCCGCCTCGACGGCGACCCGCTCGGCGTACGGCTGCTGCTCGCGGCCCGCTCGGACACGGAACTGGACACGGCGTTCCCACCCCTGGAGGAGGCGTACTGGGAGACGGCCCACGAGGCCCCGGCGTACCGGGAGTGGCTGGAGAGACGGCAGCCCCCGCGCCCCTTCAGGGGCGCGGGGAACTGCGCGACCAGCCACGACGTACCCGCGCCCGGCGCCCCGGAGAGGTACCCGGCAGACGCGACGCCGGTCTTCTGACGAAACCCTGGGTGACGAAGCACCCGGTCAGACCCCGATGTCGGAACCGTCCGCACGCCAGACCGCGACCACGGCCGGCCGGACGATCTTCCCGGCCCCGTCGGGCCAGACGCTGGCCGGACTCTCGACGGAGGCCCCGTCGACCTCACCCGGATGCTGGACAGCGACAAGCACCCGCCGGTCCTGGACGAGCGGACCGCAGGTCTCCGCCCCGGTAGGCACCGTCAGGAACTGCTTCAGCTCCCCGCGCCGGCTCCCCTGCGTGGCGACCCCGAAGAGCCCGTCGTGCGAACCGAGCTGCGCCCCGTCCGTGGAGATCCACAGATTGCCGTGCGGGTCGAAGGCCACGTTGTCCGGGCAGGAGATCGGGCTGACGTCGTCCTTCGGGAAGCCCGCGAAGTACGTGGCCGGGTCGGCCGGGTCGCCCGCGACGAGGAACAGCGACCAGGCGAAGGAGGTGGCCTCGGCCCTGCCCCGCCGCTCGGTGAGCTCCAGGATGTGCCCGTGCTTGTTGGCGTTGCGCGGGTTGGCCTCGTCGGCGGAGGCGTAACCGCTCTTGCCGCGGTTGGTGTTGTTGGTCAGCGCGACGTAGACCTTGCCGGTGCGCGGCGAGGGCTCGATGTCCTCGGGCCGGTCCATCTTCGTGGCGCCGACCTTGTCACCGGCGAGCCGCGTGAAGACGAGGACCTCCTCGGCGGTCATGCCGTCGACGTGCGACACGGCGCCGCGGGCGGTGGCGGTGACCAGCGGGAGCCACGTACCGCTGCCGTCGAACTCGCCGTCGGAGGGCAGCGTGCCGGAGCCGTCGAACTCAGCTGCCGGGGAGTCACCGGTGAGCTTGGCGACGTAGAGCGTCCCTTCGTCGAGGAGCGAGAGATTGTGCTCACGGACGGCCCGCGAGGATCCCTTCCGCATCTTCTTGCTGCCGACGAACTTGTAGAAGTAGTCGAAGCGCTCGTCGTCGCCGGTGTAGACGACGGGACGGCCGTCGTCGGTCATCCGGACGGTGGCGGCCTCGTGCTTGAACCGGCCGAGCGCGGTGTGCTTGCGCGGCGTGGACGTCGGGTCGTACGGGTCGAACTCGACGACGTACCCGAAGCGGTGCACCTCGTTCGGCTCCTGGGCGATGTCGAAGCGCTTGTCGAAACGCTCCCACTTGCGCTCGGTGGCCCCGGTCCCGATGCCGTACCGGGTGTCGGTGGTCCGGCTGCCGCCCGCGAAATACTGGTTGAAGTTCTCCTCGCCGTGCAGCGTGGTGCCCCAGGGGGTGGTGCCGCCGGAGCAGTTGTTGAGCGTGCCGAGCACCTTGCGGCCGGTGCGGTCGGCGGAGGTCTTCAGCAGGTCGGACCCGGCGGCGGGCCCGGTGAGCCGGAACTCGGTGGTGGCGGTGACGCGCCGGTTGAGGGAGTGCCGGGGAACGGCGGTGAGCTTCCCGGACTTCCGGTCCTCCTCCACGACGACGGCGGAGAGCCCGTGCGCGGCCCAGGCGACCTCGACCTGGTCACGGGTGGGGTTCTCGGCGTCGTACCCACGGAACATCAGCACTTCGTCGGTGTACTCGTGGTTCGCGACGAGGAGCTGACGGCTGCTGCCGTGCTCGCCGGGCAGCGGGAGCAGTGCGAGGAAGTCGTTGTTGTAACCGAACTGTCCGGCCTGGGCGGCGGCCGTCTGGTTCTCCGGGTCGAAGGCGGGGGCGCCGCGCAGAATGGGCTCGCCCCAGCGGATGACGACGTTCTGCCGGTAGCCGTCGGGTATGACGACGGCGTCGGTGGTGTTGGGGGCGACGGGCGTGAACCGGAGCCCGCGGGCCCCCTTGCCACCACTGTCGCCGTGACCGCCGTGACCGCCCTTGGCTGTGGTCGTCGCGGTCACGGCCGCCGCCTCCGGGGCGCCCGTGCCGACGACGGCGGACGTGCCCACGGCACCGGCCACCGTGACGACGGCGGCGGCGCGCATCATCGAGCGGCGGCTGAGTGCGTCGGAGATGACGTCGCCCACGTACTCGTTGGTGCTCGTGTTGGGGATGTCGTGGAAGCAGGCATCGCCACAGCGGAAGCGACAGGTCAGGGCGGACCGGCCGCCCGGATGCGAACCGGACGATCCGATCAACGGCAGCAGTTTGCGCACTTTGCTCTCCCCATACGTTCCCTTGGTGTCTGCGTGACGCTAGGGGCCCACGTGTGCGGGATCAGGGACTCGAAATGAAGTGAGGGTGAACGCGCGGCGACCGCAGGGGTGTTGTGAGCGGGCTGCGGGTGCGCTGTGAGCGAAACGGACGGCGGCCTCGCGCCACCGGGTCTCGCGCCCCGGCCGGGGACATGGTCACAAACTCCGGCCGCTAACCTTACGTGTCCGTCCTGGCCAGGGATTGACGGGCATCAACTCACGCGAAGGGTTGCGCACATGGGCATTCTCACTCTCCTGCGGAATGCGTTCGGCCGCTCACGCAAGGGTCGTGACGCCGACGCGGAGACTTCGCGAGAGTCATCGGCGTCGACGATCCCGGCCCCGGCGGAACCGGACACCACCCCGACTCCGGCGGAACCGGACATCACGGAGCCGCGGGCCGAGGAGACCGGCGCCGGCGCCGACGCCGATAAGACACCGAAGCCGACGACCGAGCCCGCCGCGGCGGTCCCGGCACCGTCCCCGGAGCCGACCCCGTCCGCGGCGTCCACGTCCGTGGCGGATGACCTGGTCTCGGCGGCGTTCGACAACGTGACGGTCCCCAAGCCGCGCACGACGGAACCGGAACTGGCGCCGACGCCTGCTCCGGCACCGGAAGCGGCCTCGGAGCCGGAGCCTGCGGCGAAGGCTGAGCCTGCGGCAGAGGCAGAGGCAGAGGCAGAGGCTGAGGCGGTCGCCGAGGCTGAGGTGATGGCGGAGCCCAAGGGCGAAATCCAGCCGGAGCCGGAACCGGCCACGGAGGCCGAACCGGAGCCGGCCACGGAGCCTGAGGCCGAGGCAGAGGTCCGGCCGGCGCCCGAGCCGGAGCCCGAGCCGGTTGCCGAGACCGAGGCAGAGCCCGCGCCTGCGCCTGCGGCCGAGGAGCCCAAGGCCGAGCCGGTCGCGGAGCCGGAGCCTGAGCCCGAGACCGAGGCCCAGCCGGAAACCGAGCCGGTCGCCGGGACCGAATCAGTCACCGAGGCCGAACCGGAGCAGACGCCCGAACCTGCCGCAGAGGCCGAGCCCGAGGCCGAGACTGAGGCTGAGGCCCAGCCGGAGCCCGAGCCGGTCGCCGGGACCGAATCAGTCACCGAGGCCGAACCGGAGCAGACGCCCGAGCCTGCCGCAGAGGCCGAGCCCGAGGCCGAGACTGAGGCTGAGGTCCAGCCGGAAACCGAGCCGGTCGCCGAAGCCGACCCCGCACCGGTCGCGGAGCCCGCGCCCGTCGCGGAGCCCGAGACCAAGCCCGAGCCGGCCGCGGAGCCCGAGGCAGAGACCGCTCCCGAGCCCGAGGCCGCTCCCGCCCCCGAGCCCGCCGAGCCCGCCGAGCCCGCCGCCGAGGCGCCCGCCGAGCCGGAGGCCGAGCAGGCCCCTGAACCGACGGCGGAGCCGAAGCCGGAACCGGAAACGCAGCCCGAGCCCGCAACGGAACCTTCCCCGGAGCCGCAGCCCGAGCCCGCAGCCGCCGAGGCCCCGGCCCCCGCCCCCGAGCCGGAGCCGGAAGCGACCCCCGAGCCGCAACCGGAACCGGAAGCGACCCCCGCCTCCACCGCCCCCGCCATCCACTCCACCGCCCCGGCCCTCGTCAGCGCGTACGACGCAGCCGGCGCGGAGCTGGAGAAGCGGGGCCTGGCCGGTACCCGCGCCCGGGTCTACCTGGTCCTGGACCGTTCCGGCTCCATGCGCCCGTACTACAAGGACGGCTCCGCGCAGGCGCTCGGCGAGCAGGTGCTGGCGCTCGCCGCGAACACCTCCCCCGACGCCACCGTGCACGTCGTCTTCTTCTCCACCGAGCTGGACGGCACCGGCGAGCTGACCCTGTCCGAGTACGAGGGCAAGGTCGACGAGCTGCACGCGGGCCTCGGCAAGCTGGGCCGTACGAGCTACCACGCCGCGATCGAGGAGATCGTCGCGGACTACGAGAGGTCCGGCACCGAGGACCCCGCGCTGGTCGTCTTCCAGACGGACGGCCCGCCGGACGCGAAGGGCCCCGCCAACCAGGCCCTCGCGGACGCGGCGAAGCTGCCGCTGTTCTTCTCCTTCATCGCGTTCGGCGAGCACGACGCGAAGGGCTTCGACTACCTGCGCAAGCTGAAGGCGGACAACGCGGCGTTCTTCCACGCGGGCCCGACGCCCAAGGAGCTGACCGACGCGGAGGTCTACGAGGGCCTGCTGGCGTCCTGGCGCCCGTAGCACCACCGCACCACCGCGACACCGCACCGCTACTGCGAAACCGCACCGCCACCGCGGTACCGCACCACCACTCGGCCGCCCGTTTCCCACCCCGTAAAACGGGAAGCGGGCGGCCTACCCATGTCGGCTACGATTTCAAGGTTCGTAAAGACGGACCGGTGAAACGACTCCGTCACTTCATGCAGCGACTTGGGAGCAGCCCGCGATGGCTCGACACCTCATCACCAGCGCCCTTCCGTACATCAACGGAATCAAGCACCTGGGCAACATGGTGGGGTCCATGCTCCCGGCGGACGTGTACTCCAGGTACCTCCGCCAGCGCGGCCACGACGTCCTGTACATCTGCGCGACGGACGAGCACGGCACGCCCGCGGAGCTGGCGGCCAAGGAGCAGGGCCTGCCGGTGGACGCCTTCTGCGCTCAGGCGCACGACGCGCAGAAGGCGGTGTACGACGGCTTCGAGCTGGCGTTCGACCACTTCGGCCGCAGCTCGTCGCCGCAGAACGCGGAGCTGACGCAGCACTTCGCCCGCAAGCTGTACGAGAACGGGTTCATCGAGGAGCGCGCGATCCGCCAGGTGTACTCCCCGGCGGACGGCCGCTTCCTCCCGGACCGCTACGTGGAGGGCACCTGCCCGCACTGCGGCTACGACAAGGCGCGCGGCGACCAGTGCGAGAACTGCACGCGCGTCCTGGACCCGACGGACCTGATCGACCCGCGCAGCGCCATCTCGGGCTCCACCGAGCTGGAGGTCCGTGAGACGAAGCACCTCTTCCTCCTCCAGTCGAAGCTCCAGGGCGAGGTCGAGAAGTGGATCGACGAGACGGCCGGCGACTGGCCGCAGCTCGCCTCCTCGATCGCCCGCAAGTGGCTGACCGAGGGCCTGCACGACCGGGCGATCACGCGTGACCTGGACTGGGGCGTGCCGGTCCCGGCCGACACGTGGCCGGAGCTGGCGGCGGAGGGCAAGGTCTTCTACGTGTGGTTCGACGCGCCGATCGAGTACATCGGCGCGACGAAGGAGTGGGCGGACCAGGACGAGTCCGGCGTGCGGGACTGGAAGTCCTGGTGGTACGGCCCGGACGGCGCGGACGACGTCCGCTACACGGAGTTCATGGCGAAGGACAACGTCCCCTTCCACAGCGTGATGTTCCCGGCGACGGAAATGGGCGTACGGGAGCCGTGGAAGAAGGTCGACTACCTGAAGGCGTTCAACTGGCTGACGTACTACGGAGGCAAGTTCTCCACGTCCCAGAAGCGGGGCGTCTTCACTGACCAGGCCCTGGCGACCCTCCCGGCCGACTACTGGCGCTACTTCCTGATCGCCAACGCGCCCGAGTCGGACGACTCGTCGTTCACGTGGGAGCACTTCACGGCGACGGTGAACAAGGACCTGGCGGACACGCTGGGCAACTTCGTGAACCGTGTCCTGTCGTTCTCGCGCAAGCGCTTCGGCGACGACGTCCCGGCGGGTGGCGAGCCGGGCGAGGCGGAGACGAAGCTGGGCGAGGAGATCGCGAGCCTGCTCGCCGAGTACGAGACCCAGATGGAGTCCCTCCAGTTCCGCAAGGCCGCGGCAGCTCTCCGCGCCCTGTGGTCGGCGGGCAACTCCTACCTGGAGGAGAAGGCCCCCTGGCTGGAGATCAAGACGAACCCCGAGGGCGCGGCCCTGACCCTCCGCACGGCGATGAACCTGATCCACCTCTACGCGGTGGTCTCGGAACCCTTCATCCCGGCGTCGGCGAAGGCGATGCGCGCGGCGTTCGCCCTCGACGGCGACACGGCGACGTGGGTGACGCAGGACGAGGCCAAGTCCCTGACCTCGGTCCCGGCCGGCACCGCCTTCACGGTCCCGCCGGTCCTCTTCGCCAAGATCACGGACGAGGACCTGGAGAACTACAAGGAGCGCTTCGGCGGCGACCCCGCCTGACCGTCCTCCGTCTCCTGAGCCCGGTGGCGTTGTTCTCAACACCACCGGGCTCAAGTGTTTCCTGGCCCTTTCGATTTATGTCATGCGCGGGTCGGTCAACCTGGGCGATAAACAGAACGTTTCTTCCCGACTCGAAAGAGTGATCGCACCTCAAATATTCGGGCACCGGCCGTGATCGGCTCTAAATTCCGGCACATGGTCACATCACCGCACGAGGCATCTCACCGGCTCTTTCAGGACCGGCCCGAGATTCTCGTTCCCGCCTTCGAGGCCCTGGGCCTTCCTCTGCCCGACAAGGCAACCGTGGACGTCATCACCCCGGACGTGACGGAGACCCGGCCACTGGAGCGCCGGGTGGACAGCGTGCTGCGCGTCCAGCCCTCCGACGGTGAGGACTTCCTTCTCGCCATCGAAGCGCAGACCAGACGCGACGTGGGCAAAGAGACGAGCTGGCCGTACTACGTGGCGTACTTGCAGTCGAAGTACCAGCTCCCCGTGCTGCTGGTGGTGGCCTGCCGTGACCAGCCGACCGCGAAGTGGGCCGCGGGCCCCTTCACTTGCGAGGCCCGGGGCTGGACGGCTCAGCGTACGTACCCGCTCGTCCTTGGACCCGGCAACGTACCGGTCATCACGGAACAGAGGGCGGTGGAGGAAAACCTGGCGATGGCCACCTTCTCGGTGCTGACACATGGCAAGAGCGCGCATGCCATGGCCATACTGGAACCGGTGGCTCGCGCTCTACAGGTTTCCGACGAGAAGACAGCCGTGTATTACGGCGACTTCCTTGACGTGGGCCTGGGAGACACCCCGGCCGGAAAGAAATGGAGAGAGCTGATGACGTTCGTCACCTACTTCCCCGGACGGGGAACTGTCCGTGAGACCGCCTACCTCGAAGGCAAGGCCGAGGGCAAGGCCGAAGGCAAGACTCAAGGCATCACCCGGATTTTGGAAGTACGCGGTATCGACGTCTCCGAGGAAGCCCGGCAACGCATCACAGCCTGCACAGACCTGGACACGCTGGACCGCTGGCTGGAGCTAGCGGTGACCGCGCCGCATGCCGATGACCTCTTCACCGAGGACAAGCAGTCCGACCAGGCTTGACCCGAAACGACGCGTCAGCTCCCCGAGGCGTACGGCACGAACGCCGCCCACGCCTCGGGCGCTACGGCGAACTGGGGCCCGCGTATGTCTTTCGAGTCGCGCACGTGCACGGCACCTGGCATACGGGCGACTTCGACGCAGTCGTTGCCGTCGCCACTGCTGCTGTAGCTGCTCTTGAACCACGCCAGGTCCGAGGTGTCCGGAGTGGTGGAGGTGCGGATCATGTCTCTCCAAGCATCTGCTCGATGAAGGCCCGCGACTCCCGGGGCGTGAGGGCCTGGGCCCGGATCATGCCATAGCGCAGTTCGAGGATCCGGAGCTGCTTCGGGTCGTTCACCGGTCGCCCGTTGAACGCTCCCTCAGAGCGTCCCACCGCCGTACCGTCCGGGAACTTCAGCACCTCGATCAGTCCGCCCGTACCGACGTGTTCCTCGCTGTCTGTCGGCATCACCTGGACCGACACACTTCGCAACTGCGCTAGCTCCAGCAGCCGCTCGAGCTGCTGCCGCCACACCATTCTGCCTCCGACAGGTCGACGGAGCGTCACCTCTTCCTGGACGAAGCTGAGAGTCGGCGCCGGCGACCTCTCGAAGATCGAGCACCGCGCCATTCGCGCGGCCACCATGCGCTCCGTCTCTTCCTCCGAGTAGGCGGGCAGCCACGCGCCGAAGAGCGCCCGCATGTGCTCTTCCGTCTGCAACAGGCCATGGACGTTGTGGTTGCTGTAGAGCGCCACCTCGACCGCCTGCGCCTCCAACCGGGCCAGTTCGCGAACCCTCTTCGGGTACCGGACCTTGGCCACATCCTCCTTCATGGCCGCCAGCAGACCGCCCGCGTCCAGGACCTCGTCCGCCCTGTCCAGATACTCGGCCCTCGGAATCCTCTTCCCGCCCTCGATCTTGTAGACGAGGTCTTCCCCGTAACCGACCGCCGCTCCGAAGTCGGCGGCCCGCATACCCACCGCCTCGCGCCGCAGCTTGAGCTGGCGCCCCACGGTGGCGACGACCGCCACGCCCCAGTCGTCGTCAGGGTCGACTTCCCAGCCGGGTTCCTCCGCGTCACCGTTGACCTGCATCCCGTGCCCTCCCATTGGCTTGCCACGACGACAGCCCGGACACCGGTGGACAAACTCCGGACAGTCACCGTACGCACCGGACTGATCACTGTTCACCGCAGGCACGCGCGGCCACGCTGGGTGACGTGAACCAAGAAAAGTCCACCCAACTCCACCCACCCGCGCGCCACTTCAGTGTCTTACTGTCACCGACACCGCGCGGAGCCCGCCTCGCACGCCTCCTCGCCACGGAGTGGCTGCGCACGTGGGGGCTACCGCACGGAGTCGTGGAGCGGGCGGAGCACCTGGTGGCGGAGCTGGCGGCGAACGCGGCGACACACGGCCGCCTGCCGGGCAGGGACTTCCGCGTGGCGCTGCTCACGGACCCCGTTGCCGGAACCCTCCGCATCGAGGTGACGGACACCCGGGCGGAAGCGGCCCCGCACCGCCGGGCGTCCGCCGACCCGCTCTCGGAATCGGGCCGCGGCCTGCTCCTGGTCGAGGCCCTGACCGACCGCTGGGGCGTACGACTGGGCCCGGTCCCGCGCAAAACGGTCTGGGCGGAACTGGACTACACGCAGCCGGACTGACCGCATCCCATAAACGTGTACTCCGGTGCGGCAGGCGATCCCCCAAAGCAAGAACCCGGGAGAAAGAAACCCGCCAAGCCCCACCCCTCCCTCCCGCCGGAGGCAGCCGTTCGCAGCCCCTCACCCGGGCGAGTGAACATCCTCAACTGAATTGGCGTCGGCCCTGGTTGGCTGCTCTACGCTCAGCGCGACCGCACCAGACATACGTCGGCCCTCGCGGGGACTGCCATCCCACTGCGAGGGCCTGACCAACAAGGAAGCACAACCTTCCCGATGGATACCCAGCACGATAACGCGCACCCGTACCCTCGTACCGGCGCAGCGACCAAAAACCACTCTTCCCGGCGTCCCAGCAGTGGTTCAGACCCCCACCCGGCCGGAGTGACCCACGACAACACCCGCCACGCCACCCACTTCACGGTGATCGGCAACCACCTGGCGCAGCACCGGGAGCTGTCGGGCCTGGCGATCGGACTGGGCGTCTACATCCAGTCGCTGCCCACGGGCGCGAAGGTGGACATCAAGACGCTCGCGGCCCGCTTCCCGGAGGGCACGACGCGTATCGCCAACGCCCTCCGCGAGCTGGAAGAACACGGCTATCTGCGCCGGACCCGCGAGCGCACCGCGACAGGCCGCATCGTCACCCGCACGGTCTCCTGCAACCAACCGGGCCGCAGCGCAGCAGCGGGACCACCGGAACCACCGCCCCGCCGACCACCCGCCGCCACCCCACAAGACAAGCCGCGCCGCCGCGCCCTCCCCGCCGTACCGCAGCCGGCGACCACCTCCCCGGCCCTCCTCCTGAGGGCGACGGAAGTCGTAGCCACCCTCCGCCGCCACGACCCCCGCCTCCTCCTCTCGGAGACCGAAACCGCCCACCTGGCCCCCGGGGTGGCTGCCTGGCTGGAACGCGACCTCACCCCCACGGCAGTACGCGAAGCCCTGACCAGCGGCCTCCCTTCGGAGCCCCTGCACCGTCCAGCCGCCCTACTGGCCCACCGCCTCACAGCCCAGCTGCCGCCTCCGCCCCCGTACCGCACCCCTGCACCACCGCCTCCCGCGATCCACCCGATGCGGAACTGCGACGGCTGCGACAGAAGCATCCGAGCCGCGCCAGGAGTCGAGCGGTGCCGCGACTGCCGAACCGATCCTCCGGAGTCCGCCTAGCATGAAAGGGACGATTCTTTCCCTCAGGCACAGATGACGAGGAGCGAGCGCCATGACCATCGCGCCGGACAACGCGCAGCAGGACTCCTCCCACCGCTACCGGGCCATGCGGGATTTCATCCAGTCCATGGACGACGCCCTGCCCGGCAAATTCGAGGTCACCAGAGAAGGAATCGTCCACGACATGATGGCGCCCGTCGGCCCCCACGAGCTGACCACCCTGCACCTGCGGAAACGCCTCGAAAAACTGATGCCGGACGAGATCGTGGCGCACACGGGCGAGCCCGATGTCGAGGACGAACCCGAGGGCATCATGCGCCGCCCAGACGTCATGGTGATCGCCATGGCCGACATGGAGGTTCCCGGGACCTTCGATCCCCGTACGCTCATCGCCGCCATCGAGGTCGTCTCCCGCTCGAACCCGGACAACGACTGGGTGGGCAAGGCACGCGACTACCCGCTGATGGGCATCCCCGTGTACGCCATCTTCGACCCGCGCACCGGCACGGGAGCCGTCCTCACCGACATTCACTGCACGCCTGCCGGACCCCGCTACGCCACCCGCAAGGACTTCCTCTACGGCGAGGACGTCACCATCGCCGACTGGACCATCTCGACCGAGGGCTTGCCGCGCTACGCGAGCTGAACCGGTGAACGCCAGGAGCCCCGTCAGACAAGGCCCGCGTGTGGCATGTGCACAACCCACCCGTATGGTTTCGCCATGGCAGCAGTACCCCACGTCATTCCGATCGCCTACGAGCCCAGGCATCGTACGGAGAGCATCGGACACTACGCCGACGGTCAGTTCCTCGCATCGGTCACGTACGCCTTTCCCGAGGGCTACCGTCCGGACGACGGGTGGGAGGAGCACAAGCGTCTCTACAGCGTGTTCCACACCTTCGACGCCGAGGGGCGTTACCGCGACTCGGAGATCTGGTGCGCCGGCACCTGGGCCGAGCAGCAGCGCAACCCGGACGGCGACGACTCGGTGCTGGCCCGAGCCCGCGCCCACCTCGGTAAACTGCTGCGCAGCCTGCCCCGGCGGTCGTACACCGACATCGCGATCCGCCCGTTCCAAGTGACTGTCGACGGGGTCTTGTTCGGGCTCGTCACCGGTGAGGACAGCGAGGGCGGCTGGGCCGAGCTCTACCCGGACCGCCTCGGCTTCGCGTCCCCGTGGGACGGCCGGTACGACACCTGAGGCCCAACCTCCCGCACCTCCGGTGTCAGTGGGCGCTGTTACCGTCCGCACACATGTACGGGTGGGCAAGTACCCGCTCGCGGGAGGGAAGTTACGCATGGGCAGATACGACAGACACCCCAGGTCGCGGCGCCGTCTGGCGTCCGCGATCACCTCGGCAGCGCTGGTCGTCGCAGGCGGCGCCGTCGTGCCGCTGCTGACCGCCGGTACGGCCACCGCTGCGCCGACCGCCGCCACCTGGTCGGCGGCGACCGCCCTCACGGGTACGGACGTGGACGCCTCCGTGCTGGACGTCGTCACCGCCGCCGATGGGTCGGCCGTGACGCTGTGGAACCAGTTCGCCGGTCCGAACAGCAACGAGCGCAAGCTCTATGCCGCCGTACGTCCGGCGGACAGCGACACCTGGGGAGCGCCCGCACTCCTCGCCACCACCCCCACCGAGGCGGGCAGCGCCAAGCTGCACGCGTCCGCCGACGGCACGGTCACCGCGTTGTGGGTCGAGTTCCCGAACGAGACCGCCCCGGGGTCGGGTTCGCAGGACATCCGGCTACGCAGTGCGGTGCTGGCGGCGGACGGTACGTCCTGGTCGGCGCCCGTCGACGTCGTAGCAGCCGGTCAGGGCTGGACCGACGGAGGCATCGACCTCGCCGAGGCGCCCGACGGGACGCTCACCGCGGCCTGGGGAACCCGGGCGACCGCGTCCTCGAAGACCGAGGTCAGCACCGCCACCCGGGGCACGGACGGCACGTGGTCCGCACCGGTACGGGTCAGCACCGCGACCGCCGACCGCGCCTCGTCTGCGACGGACCCGAGCGTCGCGGTCACCTCGGACGGCACAGCCGTCATCGCGTACAAGCAGACGGCCGGCGAGACGAGCACCCTGCGCACGGTGTCGAAGCCGGCCTCGACCGCGGCATGGAGCGCGCCGGCCACCGCGACCGACGCTTACATGTCGCTCACGACGCCCGAGCTCTCGGCGGCGGACGACGGCTCACTGGTCCTGGCCTACTCGGCGCGCGTCGGCGAGTCCGACCCGCGGACGATCCACACGGCGACGCGTTCCGCGGGTGGTTCCTGGTCGGCGGCCGACACTGTGTCCACCACGGACAGCCTGGTCGAGACGCCCGAACCGCTGATCGCCCCCGACGGCGACGTGACGCTCGTCTGGGTCGACTGGACCAAGACCTTCGCCACCCGCACGGCGACTCGTGACGCGGCCGACGGCGCGTGGTCGGACGTCCGGACGCTGTCGACCGCGTACGTGCCCGAGCAGTACGACGCCGCGATCGGCGCCGACGGGACGGTGCACGCCCTGTGGACCGAGTCCGTCGGCGACGACGAGGGACGGGTACTGAAGGAGTCCGCGCTCACGGACGGTGCGTGGACGAGCCCGGCACAACTGCCCGGCTCGGCAGACGCGTTCGTGCACGGTGCGATCGACGCCGGTGACGACGGCACCGCGACAGCCGTCTGGTCCCGTACCGACAGCGCCGACGTGACGCAGTTGTACGCCTCCCGGTCCGACCCGTCCGCCCTCGATGGTGCCACCGGCTGATCGCACGACCGCACGACCGGCGGTGTCCGGAGCCCGTCCACGGACACCGCCGCCCGCTCCGTCAACCCTCGGGCAGGATGGACCCATGACCGAGATCCACACCCCCCGCCTGCTCCTGCGCCGCTGGACCGATGACGACCTCGTGCCGTTGGCCGAGATTCACGCCGACCCCGCGGTGATGCGCTGGATCGGTGACGGTTCGGTGCGCGATCTCGAGCGCACCGCTGCGGACATCGAGCGCTGGGAGGAGGAGTGGGACGAGGAGGGCTTCGGGCTTTTCGCCGTCGAGCTTCTCGGTTCGGGCGAACTGGCGGGCTTCACCGGCCTGTCCGTACCCGAGTTCCTGCCGGAGGTGCTGCCCGCCGTCGAGATCGGCTGGCGCCTCGGCCGGCAGTTCTGGGGCCAGGGCTACGCCTCCGAGGCCGCCCACGCCGCCCTGGAGTTCGCCCTCCAGGACCGCGGCCTCGACCGCGTCGTCAGCATCGCCCGCGTCGGCAACAACGCCTCCGTCAACGTCATGCGCAAACTCGGCATGACGCTCGAACGCGAGACGGTCCACCCCGAGTACGGCCACCCCCTGACGGTCCACACCATCGACCTCACGGAGTACGAGGCGTAGACCGCACCCGTACGGGGAGAGGGCCCGGGCCGCCCCCGGTCCCGGGCCCTCCGTCGTGTGGTGGTGGGGGCCGGGTCAGCTCGCCGTCGCCGACGTCGACGGTGTCGCCGTCTCCGTCGGGCCGCCCGGCGGCGTGTCCGTGCTGTCGTGGGTCTCGTCCGGGGCGACGCCCATGGTCAGGGTGGCGTGGACGCCCTTGGCGATGTTCTTCTTGTTGTAGGCGAGGTACAGCAGGCCGCCCTCGTGCCCGTTGTCCGGGTAGATCGTGTCCTCGTCGAGGGTGGTGCGGGTGGTCGTGTTCGTCGAGTACGGCTCGACCTCGGCCGAGGCGAGGACCGACTCCTCGTCCAAGAAGAGCTGGCCGGTGTGGCAGGTGTGCCCGCCCTCGTAGCCGGCGTCCGTCCAGGTGCCGTCGACGTGCACCTTGACGTGGATGTGGACGCAGCGGCCCTGGTACCAGCCGGGGAAGACGGTCCGGAAGGTGACGTAGCCGTGCTTGTCCGTGCGCCAGGTGCCACGCAGATAGCGCTCGTCGTCCGTGGGCTCCTGGTGGCCGCCGCCACCGCCGCCGGGACCGCCGGACGGGGGCTCCCCGGTGGGCGTACCGGAGGGGATGTCCGTGGGGGCGCCGGTCGGCGGGGTGCCGCCACCGCCGCTGCCCATGCCCTCGTAACCGGAGTAGACGCCCAACGCGCTGCAGTGCCAGATGTCGACGGCCGCGTTCTTCAGCGGCTTGCAGGTCTCCGCGTCGATCACCTTGAGCCGGAGGGTCAGGGGGATGCCCTCCTGGTCCTCGGTGATGTCCTGGCGGAGCTTGTCCGCGTCGATGTAGTACGGGCCCTCGGTGGTCTCCGTGGTGAGCGCGTAGCAGGTCTCCGCGGCGCTCGACTCCGCGGCGGACGCCGAGCCCGTCGTCGTGGAGTCGTCGGCGAACGCGGTGGCCGCGAGTCCGCCGCCCACGCCCACGACGGCCACGGCCGCGCCACCCGCGACGACGACCTTACGACGCGTCAGTTCCGTTAACCCGTCTGCTCTTTCGGGGGTCTCAGTCATGGCCCGGGACGCTAGGGAGCCAAGCTGTCATGAGTATGGGTGTGAGCTGTGTATTCCGATCTCGGCCGCCCCATACGCGAAAGTGGCTCGGAACCGACGTCGGTTCCGAGCCACTTCGGGGCGCGGTGACTACTTCGGCTGCGGCTTGCGCACCTGGAGGTGCAGCTCGCGCAGACGCGACTCGTCCAACTCGGTGGGCGCGCCCATCATCAGGTCCTGCGCGTTGCCGTTGAGCGGGAAGGCGATCGTCTCGCGGATGTTCGGCTCGTCCGCGAGGAGCATCACCATGCGGTCGACGCCCGGGGCGATGCCACCGTGCGGCGGGGCGCCGAAGCGCAGCGCGCGGAGCATGCCGGCGAACTCGCGCTCCACGGTCTCGTTGTCGTAGCCCGCGATGTTGAACGCCTTGAGCATGATGTCCGGCTCGTGGTTCCGGATCGCGCCGGAGGACAGCTCCACGCCGTTGCAGACGATGTCGTACTGCCAAGCGAGGATGTCCAGGGGGTCCTGGTTCTCCAGCGCGTCCATGCCGCCCTGCGGCATCGAGAACGGGTTGTGCGAGAAGTCGATCTTCCCGGTCTCCTCGTCCTTCTCGTACATCGGGAAGTCGACGATCCAGCAGAACCGGAAGACGTTCTCCTCGAAGTGGCCGGCGCGCTTCGCGGCTTCCACCCGGACCGCGCCCATGATCTTGGAGACCTCGTCGAACTCGCCCGCGCCGAAGAAGACGGCGTGCCCGGCGGCCAGCCCCAGCCGCTTCGTCAGCTCCGCGACGTTCTCCTCCGTGAGGAACTTCGCGATCGGGCCGGTCAGCGAGGAGTCCTCGGCCACCCGGACCCACGCCAGGCCCTTCGCGCCCTGCTCCACCGCGTAGTCGCCGAGCTGGTCGAAGAACTTGCGGGGCTGGGACGACACGTCCGGGACCGGGAGGGCGCGGACGTGCTTCCCGGCGAACGCCTTGAACTCCGAGCCCTCGAAGACGTCGGTGATGTCCACCAGCTCGAGCTGGGCGCGCAGGTCCGGCTTGTCCGAGCCGTACTTGAGCATCGACTCGCGGAACGGGATCCGCGGGAAGGGGGAGGTCACCTCGCGGCCGCCGCCGAACTCCGTGAAGAGCTCGGTCATCAGCTTCTCGATCGGCTGGAAGACGTCCTCCTGCTCGACGAAGGACATCTCCACGTCGAGCTGGTAGAACTCGCCCGGCGAACGGTCCGCGCGGGCGTCCTCGTCGCGGAAACAGGGCGCGATCTGGAAGTAGCGGTCGAAGCCGGAGACCATCAGGAGCTGCTTGAACTGCTGCGGCGCCTGGGGGAGGGCGTAGAACTTGCCCGCGTGTACACGCGAGGGCACGACGAAGTCGCGCGCACCCTCCGGAGACGTCGCGGTCAGGATCGGCGTCGCCATCTCGTTGAACCCGAGGGCCACCATCTTGTGCCGGATCGCGGAGACGACCGCGGTGCGCAGCATGATGTTGCGGTGCATGCGCTCACGGCGCAGGTCCAGGAAGCGGTACTCAAGACGCCGCTCCTCGTTGACCCCGTCCTCGGCGTTGATCGTGAACGGCAGCGGCTGGGCGGCGCCGAGCAGCTCGACCTCGCCGACCTCGACCTCGACCTCACCGGTCGGCAGGTCGGGGTTCACGTTCTCCGTTCCACGTGAAACAACCTTGCCGTCTACACGGACCGTGGACTCCTTGGTGAGCTTGTCCAGGGCCTCGTAGGCGGGGGTGCCGGGGCGGGCGACGAGCTGCGTGATGCCGTAGTGGTCGCGCAGATCGATGAAGAGGATGCCGCCCAGGTCTCGGCGATTGTGCAGCCAGCCGCTCAGCCGGACGTCGCTGCCGACGTCAGAGGCGCGGAGCTCGCCGCAGGTGTGGGACCTGTACCGATGCATCGTCGTTCATCCAGTCTTCGCGGATCGGGAGATCCGGACCGGCTCGGCCCGGATCTCCCAAGGGTACCGGCCGCCTCAAGATCGCTTCCCGCAATAGCCGCCCGGCACCTGCCCCTCACCGGGCCACCGCCCTCGGTCCCCTCACCGGGCCGCCGCCCTCGGTGGCAGTTCACGATCTCTCCTCCATAGAGTGGAGGAATGCGCACTGGTGAGCCCCTGCCCGCCGTGGGGGAGGTCCTGGCCGCCCTCGCGACAGGGCTGTGGCGCTGGGACGACGACGCCGGGCTCGTCACGCTGGATGCCGAGGCCGCGCGGCTGCTCGGCCTGCCCGCCGAGCCGGCGACCCTGACCGAGGCGGGCGTCCGCGCCCGGTTCCACCCGGTCGACTGGAACGAGATCGACGGCATCGTGCAGCTCGCCCTCGCCGAGGGCACCCTCGCCGAGGCCCGGCTGCGGATCATGGACGAGCACGGGCGCGTAATCCGCACGGTGCGCAGCCGCTCCCGTCCGTCGACGGACCCCGAGTCCGGCACCTTCACCCTGATCGGCACCCTCCAGGAGGTCAGCGAGCAGCCGCCGGGCGCCGCCGCCCGCACCCCCGTCACCGGCGACTGGCGCCGCTCGCGCGAGGCGTTCCTGCTGGACGCCGGCCGGGCGCTGGCGGAGGCGCAGTCGACGGAGGAGGTGCTGCGGGTCGCGGCGGGTCTGTCGATGCCGGGCTTCTCCCCGGACGGGCTCGCCGTCTTCGGCGCGGAGGGCGACCGGCTGACGATGATCGGCCACCACGGGCACCGCGCCGGTGACGTGGAACCGTTCACCCAGATGTCCGTGGAGACGGACTATCCGGCCGCGGAGGTGGTGCGCACCGGCCGCGCCGTCTATCTGTCCTCGCCGAAGGAGTACCGGGCGCGCTACCCGGCCCCCTGGCCGCTGATCCGCAACCTCGGTCGGCGCTCCTGGGCGTTCCTGCCGCTGACCGTGGCCGGGCGCACGATGGGCGCGTGGATGGCGGCGTTCACCTACCCGGTGTCGTTCACGCCGGACGAGCGCTCGGTGCTGACCACGGTGGCCCGGATGCTGGCGCAGGCGCTGTCCCGGGCCGGGGTCGCCGACTCCGAGCGAGAGCTGACCGACGGCCTCCAGCGCTCGATGCTGCCGCTGCTCGGCCCGGAGATCCCCGGCATGGCCGTGGCCGCACGCTACGTCCCCACCGGCGGCGGCCTCCAGGTCGGCGGCGACTGGTACGACATGATCCCGCTGCCCGGCGGCGCCTCCAGGACCGCGCCCGGCGGCGGAAAGTTCGCCCTGGTGATCGGCGACGTGCAGGGGCACGACGTACGGGCCGCCGGGCTGATGGGCCAGCTCCGGATCGCGCTGCGGGCGTACGCCTCCGAGGGCCACCGCCCGGACGCCGTCCTCACCCGCGCCTCCCGCTTCCTGTACGGCATCACGAACTCGGCGCCGCAGAGCGGCCAGGACACCGACCCCCGCTTCGCGACCTGCCTGTACGTCGAGGTGGACCCGGCGGCCGGCACGCTGGACATCGCCCGTGCCGGCCACCCGGACCCGGCGATCCGGATGGCGGACGGGACCGTGCTGACCCGGCCGACGGCGGGCGGCCTCCCGCTGGGCGTCGACCCGGACGCCGACTACCCGACGACCCGGCTGGCCCTGGAGCCCGCCGAGACGCTGCTGCTGTGCACGGACGGACTGATCGAGACCGGCGGGCACGACCTGGAGACCGGGTGGCGGCGGATCCGCCGGATCCTGGAGGAGCACGAGGGCGACCTGGAGGCGCTCGCGGACTCGCTGGTCCAGGCCGTGCACGGGCCGTCCTCGCACCACACGCCCGGCCCGCTGGCCGACCGGCGCGAGGACGACATCGCGGTGCTGCTGCTGTGCCGGCTCGGCGCGGGCGGCAGTTGCACGGACCCGGTCGGCTTCGTGGCACCGCAGGTCCGCCGCACGATGGCCGCCGTCGCGCAGGCCGAGCCCGAGCGCGTCGCGAGCGCCCGCCAGCAGTTGCGCGAACTCCTCCACGACTGGTCCTCCGAGGACCAGGTCGACTCGGCGGTGCTGATGGCCTCCGAGATGGTGACGAACGTCCTCGTGCACACCGACGGGGACGCGCTGCTCGTCGCGGAGCTGGGCGGCGAGTCCGGTCGGCGGCGGCTGCGGGTGGAGGTCACGGACAGCAGCGACGACCTGCCGCACAAGCGCCGCCCCGGCGAGCTGGCCTCCTCCGGGCGCGGCCTGGTGCTGATGGAACTCCTCGCGGACGCCTGGGGCGTCGAACCGCGCGGCGAGGGCAAGTCCATCTGGTTCGAGCTCTACGAGACGCCGGAAGCACCTGACGGGTCCGAGTCCCCGTCCCCGTAACGGCCGCGCACTTCGGCCACCACGCCGAACGCGGCGGCCGTCAGCGGTACCGCGAGGAGCATGCCGAGGATGCCGGCCACCGAGGCGCCCGCGGTGATCGCCAGCAGTACGATCGCCGGGTGCATCTGGACCGTACGGCTCTGGATCAGCGGCTGGAGGATGTGCCCTTCGAGGAGCTGGACGGCGACGACCACGCCGAGCGCCCACACCGCGATGACGAACCCGCGGTCCGCGAGGGCGACGAGCACCGCCACCGCGCCGGAGATGAAGGCCCCGAGATAGGGGATGTACGCGCCGACGAAGACCAGCGCCCCGAGGCCCACCGCGCCGGGCACGCGCAGGATCAGCAGCCCGACGGTGATGCAGACGGCGTCGATGAGGGCGATGAACGTGGTCCCGCGCATGAAGCCCTCGACGGCCGCGAAGGCGCGCCGGGCGATGGCCTCGACGGTGTCGGCGGTGCCGTGCGGGGACATGGTGCGCAGCGCCCGCGCGGCCCGCGCGGAGTCGCGCAGGAAGAAGAAGACGAGCAGCAGGGCGAGGACCGCCATGGCGACGGTCTCGCCGACCACGCTGACGCCGCTGATCACGTTGGACGCGGCGGTGCCGCCGAACTTGCCCAGCAGCTCCTTGGCGTTGCCCGCCAGGTCGTCCAGCGAGGTGCCCGCCGAGCCGAAGTGGCGGGCGATCGAGTTCGCGGCCTGCCTCAGCGAGGCGACGATCTGGTCGCCGGTGTCGATGAGCGCGGCGACGACGATGTAGACGGCGCCGCCGACGACCACGAGCACGGCCGCGCAGGTCAGCCCGGCCGCCAGCGAGCGGTTGACGTGAAGCTTCAGCAGCCGCCGGTACAGCGGTTCGAGCAGCGCCGTGCCGAGCAGCGCGAGCAGCACCGGCACCACCGCCGTACGGAGCTTTCCGCACAGCGTGATGCCGACCCATCCGACGGCGGCGACGAGCAGGATCACCGCGCACCAGGCCGCGAGCCGTCTGACGCCTTCGGGCAGGAGATGCACGCTTCGCACGTCTCCACCCGAGCACGCGAAGGGCGGGCTGTCCTCATGGGACGGCCCGCCCGGGTGACGCGCTCGCGTGACGCGCCCGGCCAGGGGCCGGTCAGCTCTCGGCCGGTCCGTCCGCCGACATCCCGTGCACCGCCGGGATGCTGCCGAGGCGGCCCTTCTGGAAGTCCTCGAACGCCTGCTGAAGCTCCTCGCGGGTGTTCATCACGAAGGGCCCGTAGTGCGCCATGGGCTCGCGGATCGGCTGCCCGCCGAGGATCACGACCTCCATGTCCGGCGTGTTCGAGTCCTGCCGCTCGTCGGCGCGCAGCGTCAGCGAGGAGCCGGCGCCGAAGACGGCGGTCTGGCCGGTGTGCACGGGACGGCGGGCCGTACCGGCGCTGCCGCGCCCGGCGAGGACGTAGGCCAGGCCGTTGAAGTCCTCGCGCCAGGGCAGGGTCACCTCGGCGCCGGGCGCCACCGTCGCGTGGATCATCGTGATCGGCGTGTGCGTGACGCCGGGGCCCTCGTGGCCGTCCAGCTCACCGGCGATGACACGGAGCAGCGCGCCGCCGTCGGGGGTGGTCAGGAGCTGGACCTGGCCGCCGCGGATGTCCTGGTAGCGCGGGGCCATCATCTTGTCCTTGGCCGGCAGGTTCACCCAGAGCTGGAGGCCGTGGAAGAGACCGCCGGACATGACGAGCTGCTCCGGCGGCGCCTCGATGTGCAGCAGGCCCGAGCCCGCCGTCATCCACTGGGTGTCGCCGTTGGTGATGGTGCCGCCACCGCCCTGGGAGTCCTTGTGGTCGAAGATCCCGTCGATGATGTAGGTGACGGTCTCGAAGCCGCGGTGCGGGTGCCAGGGGGTGCCCTTCGGCTCACCGGGCGCGTACTCCACCTCACCCATCTGGTCCATCATGATGAACGGGTCGAGATGGCGGTAGTTGATGCCGGCGAACGCGCGGCGCACCGGGAAGCCCTCGCCCTCGAAACCGCTGGGAGCGGTCGTCACGGTGAGCACGGGACGGGCCACGGCGTCCGCCGGGGCCGCCACACGGGGCAGGGTCAGCGGGTTCTCGACGGTCACGGCGGGCATGTCGGTACCTCCTTGGGCGACGTGCGGACCACTTTAGTTGAGCGTTGAACTTTCTGCCACCCATAACGGAGAACGCCCGGAGGACATTCCCTCCGGGCGCGAGTGGTGAGAGGCGGGACCCCGGCCGTACGGCGCCGGCCCGTGCCGCCGGCCGTCAGCCGTACATGCGGCGCATCGCGAAGTCGACCATCTGCTCCACGGCCTTGGCGTCGAAGACCATGCGGTGCTCGCCCTCCATGTCGAGGACGAAGCCGTAGCCGGTCGGCAGCAGGTCGATCACCTCGGCGCCGGTGATCACGAAGTACTTCGACTCCTTGCCGGCGTACCGGCGCAGCTCCTTGAGCGAGGTGAACATGGGGATCACGGGCTGCTGGGTGTTGTGCAGCGCGAGGAAACCGGGGTTGTCGCCGCGCGGGCAGTAGACCTTCGAGGTGGCGAAGACCTGCTGGAAGTCCTCGGCGGCCATCGAGCCCGTGGTGAAGGCCCGGACCGCGTCCGCGAGGGACGGCGGGGACGGCTCGGGATAGAGCGGAGGCTGCTGGCCGTAGCCCCCGGGCATCTGCTGCTGCGGCGGCGGGGCGTACTGCTGCTGGGCGCCCGCGTTCTGGTCGTAGCCGTACATGACACAAAGAGTACTGAGTCACAGATGACCCATTCGGGGTTGCTTCTTATTACCGACGGGTAGCATCATCGTAGCTACTTGCTGGTATGCGTTGACGAGGCTGGTAGATCCCTTCCGATCCACGGCCTCCCCGATTTCTTACGGAGCCGTCGTCATGGGGCACTACAAGTCGAATCTGCGCGACATCGAGTTCAACCTCTTCGAGGTCCTCGGGCGCGACAAGGTGTACGGCACCGGCCCGTTCGCGGAGATGGACGCCGACACCGCCCGCAGCGTCCTGGAGGAGCTGACCCGCCTCTCGGAGAACGAGCTGGCCGAGTCCTTCGCGGACGCCGACCGCAACCCCCCGGTCTTCGACCCGGAGACCAACACCGCTCCCGTGCCGGAGTCCTTCAGGAACAGCTACCAGGCGTTCATGGACTCGGAGTACTGGCGGCTCGGCCTGCCCGAGGAGATCGGCGGCACCACCTCCCCCCGCTCCCTGATCTGGGCCTACGCGGAGCTGGTGCTCGGCGCGAACCCGGCCGTGTGGATGTACTCCTCGGGCCCGGCCTTCGCGGGCATCCTCTTCGACGAGGGCACCGAGGAGCAGAAGCACATCGCCAAGATCGCGGTGGACAGGCAGTGGGGCTCCACGATGGTGCTCACCGAGCCGGACGCGGGCTCGGACGTGGGCGCGGGCCGCACCAAGGCGGTCCAGCAGGAGGACGGCTCCTGGCACATCGAGGGCGTGAAGCGGTTCATCACCTCGGGTGAGCACGACATGTCGGAGAACATCCTCCACTACGTCCTCGCCCGCCCCGAGGGCGCCGGGCCCGGCACCAAGGGCCTCTCCCTCTTCCTCGTCCCGAAGTACGAGTTCGACTTCGAGACCGGCGAACTGGGCGAGCGCAACGGCGTCTACGCGACCAACGTCGAGCACAAGATGGGCCTCAAGGCGTCCAACACCTGCGAGATGACCTTCGGCGACCGCCACCCCGCCAAGGGCTGGCTGATCGGCGACAAGCACGACGGCATCCGCCAGATGTTCCGCATCATCGAGTTCGCCCGCATGATGGTCGGCACGAAGGCGATCTCCACGCTCTCGACGGGCTACCTGAACGCCCTCGAGTACGCCAAGGAGCGCGTCCAGGGCCCCGACCTGGCGAACTTCATGGACAAGACCGCGCCCAAGGTCACCATCACGCACCACCCGGACGTCCGCCGCTCGCTGATGACGCAGAAGGCGTACGCGGAGGGCATGCGCGCCCTGGTGCTGCACACCGCCGCGATCCAGGACGAGATCCAGGTCAAGGAGGCCGCAGGCGAGGACACCGCCGCCCTGGAGGCCCTGAACGACCTGCTCCTGCCGATCGTCAAGGGCTACGGCTCCGAGAAGGGCTACGAGCAGCTCGCCCAGTCGCTCCAGACCTTCGGCGGCTCCGGCTTCCTCCAGGAGTACCCGGTCGAGCAGTACATCCGCGACGCCAAGATCGACACCCTGTACGAGGGCACCACCGCCATCCAGGGCCAGGACTTCTTCTTCCGCAAGATCGTCCGCAACCAGGGCGCCGCGCTGAACTCCCTCGCCGAGGAGATCAAGAAGTTCCTCGCGCTCGGCCACGGCGGCGAGGAGCTCGCGGGCGCCCGGGAGCAGCTCGCCAAGGCCGCCGTCGAGCTGGAGGCCATCGTCGGCTTGATGCTCACCGACCTCGCGGCCACCGAGCAGGACGTCAAGAACATCTACAAGGTCGGCCTCAACACCACCCGCCTGCTGCTGGCCTCCGGTGACGTCGTCGTCGGCTACCTGCTGCTGCGCGGCGCGGCCGTCGCCGCCGAGAAGCTCCAGACCGCCTCCGCCAAGGACAAAGCCTTCTACACCGGCAAGATCGCGGCCGCGAAGTTCTTCGCCGCCAACGTCCTGCCGGGCGTCACCGGCGCCCGCAAGCTCGCCCAGGGCGTCGACCTGGACCTGATGGAGCTGGACGAGGCGGCGTTCTAGAAGGCGGCTTTCCGGAAGGCGGCTTTCTGTTCTGGAAGCGGCTTCCTGGAAGGCGGCGTTCCAGGCCGTCAGGCCGTCTGTTCCGGCTCCGTCATGGGCACCCCTCGCCGGGTGCCCATGACGATCCGGGCGCCAATACCGCAGCCGGGTACGGTCCGTCCAGCGGAACGTATGCTTCCGGCCAGGGCACCCGCCCCCTTCACATCCCCTCCACGAGGCCCGTTCCCCATCCCGGGGAGCGGGCCCTCGCGCGTCGTTAAGGTGAACACCATGCGCACATCCACTCGCTTCGACCGCGGCCACACCGACGATCTGATGGCCTTCCTCGCGGCCTCGCCCACGCCGTACCACGCCGTGGCGAGCGCCGCCGCGCGTCTGGAGAAGGCCGGATTCCGTCAGGTGGCCGAGACCGACGCGTGGGACGGGACGACCGGCGGCAAGTACGTGCTGCGCGGCGGCGCCATCATCGCCTGGTACGTCCCTCAGGGCGCCGCGCCGCACACCCCGTTCCGGATCGTGGGCGCCCACACCGACTCCCCCAACCTGCGGGTCAAGCCGCTCCCCGACACCGGTGCGCACGGCTGGCGCCAGGTCGCGGTCGAGATCTACGGCGGTCCGCTGCTCAACTCCTGGCTCGACCGCGACCTCGGTCTCGCCGGGCGGGTCTCACTGCGCGACGGCAGCACCCGCCTGGTGAACGTGGACCGCCCGCTGCTGCGCGTCCCGCAGCTCGCTGTCCACCTCGACCGCTCGGTCTCCGCCGACGGCCTCAAGCTCGACAAGCAGCGGCACTCGCAGCCCGTCTGGGGTCTGGGCGACGGCCGGGAGGGCGACCTCATCGCCTTCGTCGAGCAGGAGGCGGGGCTCGCGGCCGGCGACATCACCGGCTGGGACCTGATGGCGCACTCCGTCGAGCCGCCCGCCCACCTCGGCCGCGACCGCGAGCTCGTCGCCGGGCCGCGCATGGACAACCTGCTGTCCGTGCACGCCGCGACCGCCGCCCTGGCCGCGGTCAGCTCCTCCGGCGACCTCTCCTACATCCCCGTACTCGCCGCCTTCGACCACGAGGAGACCGGCTCCCAGTCGGACACCGGCGCCGACGGTCCGCTGCTCGGCAGCGTCCTCGAACGCTCGGTGTTCGCCCGCGGCGGCACCCTGGAGGACCGCGCCCGCGCCTTCGCCGCCACCGTCTGCCTCTCCTCCGACACCGGCCACGCCGTCCACCCCAACTACGCGGAGCGGCACGACCCCACCCACCACCCGCGCGTCAACGGCGGCCCCATCCTCAAGGTCAACGTCAACAACCGCTACGCCACGGACGGTTCGGGCCGGGCGATCTTCGCCGCCGCCTGCGACAGGGCCGGCGTGCCCTTCCAGTCCTTCGTCTCCAACAACTCCATGCCCTGCGGCACCACGATCGGGCCCATCACCGCCGCCCGGCACGGCATCAAGACCGTCGACATCGGCGTGGCCATCCTGTCCATGCACAGCGCGCGCGAACTCTGCGGCGTTGAGGACCCGTTCCTGCTGGCGAACGCCCTGACGGCGTTCCTGGAGGGCTAGCCGGGGCCGGAAGAACGGATTCGGCATGCCCTGCCCGGCCCCGGGTACTCGGGTTGAGCCTGAGAAACGCCAAGTTGGCAACAGGGAGGCGACACCCATGGGCCTGGGCGGGTGCATCATTCTGATCGCGGTGGGGGCCATACTCACCTTCGCGACCGACTGGGACATGCAGGGGGTTAACCTCGACCTGGTCGGCATCATCTTCATGATCGTCGGTCTCATCGGAGTGGCGACGTTCAGCTCCATCGCCAAGCGGCGGCGCATGGTCGTGCCGCCCGCCACCACCACCGTGGTCGAAGAGGACCGGCACCACCACCACGGCGGCTACAGCGACGGCTACGGCGCCTGAGCACGGCCGTACGACAGCAGCAACACAGACGGTTCCACGCGGTGGGGGACGGCCACGGCCGTCCCCCACCGCGCTGTGTCAGCCCTCGTCCATCCCGGCCAGGACCAGCGGCAGCCGCTCCGCGCCGCCCTCGGCCAGGACGACCGGCACGCCCCAGTCCTGCTGGTGGACATGGCAGGCCGGGTATTCGTTGGCCGGATCGTCGTCGCAGGAGGCCGCCATCGCGGACACGTGCAGCACCCCCTCCGTGACGGCCGGGTTCAGCTCCACCACGCGCGACAGGTCCGTGCCCGCGCCCTCGCCGCCGAGCAGCAGCTCCGCGGGCGTGGAGGAGACCAGCAGCCGGGTGGACGGGCCGTACCGCGTGTCCAGCTTCTGACCCGCCGGGGCCTGGAAGACGACGTCCAACCGGAGCTTCCCGGGGGCCACTTCGGTCGCCGCGCGCTGCGTACGGTGCGCCACCGCGTCCACCCGGACCGAGTCCTCGGGCAGTCTCAGCCGCGTCAGCCGGTGCCGCGCCGACTCCACGACCACCACGTCACCGCCCACCACGACCGCGTCGCTCGGCTCCCGCAGGTCCGTCGCCAGCGTCGTCACCACGCCCGTCGCCGGGTCGAAGCGGCGCAGCGCCTGGTTGTACGTGTCGGACACCGCCACCGAGCCGTCGGGCAGCGCGGTCACCCCCAACGGGTGCTGGAGCAGCGCCTGTTCCGCCGCGCCGTCCCGGTGCCCGAAGTCGAACAGGCCCGTGCCGACCGCCGTGCGCACCTCGCCCGTACGGTCCACCCAGCGCAGCGCGGACGTCTCGGAGTCCGCCAGCCACAGCCGCTCGCCGTCGGCGGACACCGCGAGACCGGACGGCTGGGCGAACCACGCCTCACCGGCCGGGCCGTCCACCAGGCCCTCGTTCGTCGTCCCGGCCGCGACACCGACCGTGCCCGCCGCCGGGTCGTACGCCCACAGCTGGTGCACGCCCGCCATCGCGATCCACACCCGCCCGTCGAAGACGGCCACGTCCCACGGCGACGACAGGTCCACCTCGCGCGCGGGGCCCGAGGCCGGCGAGCCCTGCCACCACTGCCGGCCCGTCCCCGCGAGTGTCGTCACCTCGCCGCTGTCGAGGTCGAGGCGGCGCAGCGCGTGGTTCACCGTGTCGGCGACCACGACGCCGCCGTCCGCCAGCAGGGCCAGCCCCTGCGGTTCGCTGAAGCTCGCCGATTCCCCGGGGCCGTCCGTGAAACCGCGCGCGCCGCTGCCGATCCGCCGGACCACCGACTCGGCGTCCGGGCCCAGCTCCACCAGTTGGTGCCGGGTCGTGTCGCTCACCAGGAAGTTCCCCGACGGCAGCAGCAGCGCCTTGCCCGGGAAGCGGAGGTCCGTGGCCACCGGCTCCGGCGCCACGTAGGGACCGTCGCCGCGCCGCAGGGTTCCCTTGGCCTCGTGCTCGGCCTCCAGTTCCTCGACGAGCCGCTCGATCGCGTGCGCGTGGCCCTCGCCCGCGTGCTGCGCGACCACGTACCCCTCGGGGTCGATCACGACGAGCGTCGGCCACGCCCGCACGGCGTACTGCTTCCAGGTGGCCAGCTCGGGGTCGTCGAGCACCGGGTGCTCGACCCCGTACCGCTCGACGGCGTCCTCGACCGCCCCGTGCTCCGCCTCGTGCACGAACTTCGGCGAGTGCACTCCGATGATCACCACCGTGTCCCGGTGCTTCTCCTCCAGCTCCCGCAGCTCGTCCAGGACATGCAGGCAGTTGATGCAGCAGAAGGTCCAGAAGTCCAGGACGACAATGCGTCCTCGCAGGTCGGCGAGGCTGTACTGGGTGCCTCCCGTGTTCAGCCAGCCGCCCTTGCCGATCAGCTCGGGGGCGCGGACGCGGGCGCGGCGCGGTGCGGTGCGGTTCATGGATCAAGGGTGCCACTTCGCCCGGCGACACCCCGTCCGCCTGTGGATAACTCGACCGCCCGCCACCCGGATCCGGTCACACTCCGTACGCGGACTTCCACGGGATGCGAACGCGCCGGGGCCGGGTGATGCTCGATGCAGGCAGGGGGGCGACTGCAAGGGAGCAGTTCCATGGCACGACAGCCCGATGAATCCATGCGTGAACCCGGACTGCGGGACTACGACGCGCTGCGCGACCCCGACGCCCCGCGCGACCGCGACGGCCTGCGGGACCCCGAGGGCATGGAGGACAGGGACCGCGGGCGGCGCGGTTCGGACGCCGGGATGCCCGGCGCGAACGACCGCGCCCGCCCCGACGACCTCGGCATCGAGGACGACGAGACGTGGGCGGAGGGCTACCGGTAACGGCGCCCCACCGCATGTGGAGCCCCCGCGGTCGGCCGACCGCGGGGGCTTCCCGCCGTGCCGGGCGCCGTGCCGGGCGCCGTGCCGGGCTACGCCAGCCTGTGTCCCGTCGTCGCGTCGACGTGGTCGGGCACCTCCTCGTGGCGGTCGCCCACGGTGAGGGTGCCGGTGGGTTCGAACATCAGGATGGCGGCTCCGCCCGGGGCGACCGGCCTGTGCTCGGTGCCGCGCGGGACGGTGAACACGGAGCCCCTGGGCAGGACGACGGCCCGCTCGCCCCCGGCCTCCCGCAGCTCGATGGTCAACTCACCGTCGAGGACCAGGAAGAACTCGTCGGTGTGGTCGTGCGCGTGCCAGACGTGCTCGCCCTCGACCTTGGCCACGCGGACGTCGTAGTCGTTCACGGCCGTGACGATCCGGGGGCTCCAGAGGTCGTCGAACGAGGCCAGCGCGTCGGCGAGGGAGACGGGGAGGCCGGACGCGGACGCCGGTGAGGCGGAGGCCGGTGCCGGTGCCGGTGCCGGTGCCGCGGAGGCGGACGTGAACGCGGAGTTGGCGGGTTCGCTGCTCATCGGTCCATCCTCGGCCGGGCCGCACCGCGCCCACGAGTGCTAGAAATCGCGTATGCCGCAAGAATCCTCGCAGCCGGTACGGCCTTCAGGAACACAGCCGGTCCCGGTACGGCCTTCAGCAACACAGCCGATCCCGGTACGGCCTTCAGCAACACAGCCCATCTCGGCACGGCCTTCAGCAACACAGCCCATCCCGGCACGGCCTTCAGAAACACAGCCGATCCCGGTACGGCCTTCAGGAGCACAACGGGAACGGCGGTCGGGACCGCAGCCGGTACGGCCGCCCGCGCCCCACCGGATCGTGCTGCTCGTCGACGAGAACTCCAACCCCTTCGAGATGAGCTGCGCCATCGAGGTCTTCGGGCTGCGCAGACCCGAACTCGGCCGTGAGCTGTACGACTTCCGGCTGTGCGCGGCGGCGCCGCTGACCCGGATGCGGGACGGTTTCTTCACCCTCGGCGGGATCGCGGGCCTGGCGGCGGCCGAGGAGGCGGACACGCTGATCGTGCCGAACCGGCCCGACACCGACACCCCGCGCTCCGAGGACGTGCTCGACACCGTGCGCCGGGCGCACGCGCGGGGCGCCCGGCTCATCGGCTTCTGCTCCGGTGCGTTCACCATGGCCGAGGCCGGGCTGCTGGACGGTCGGCGGGCCGCCTGCCACTGGATGTGGGCGGACTCGTTCCGCGCCCGTTTCCCTCGGGTCAGGCTGGAGCCGGACGTGCTCTTCGTGGACGACGGCGACATCCTCACGGCGTCCGGCAGCGCCTCCGCCCTCGACCTGGGCCTGCACGTCGTACGCCGGGACCACGGCGCCGAGATCGCCAACGCCGTGTCCCGGCGGCTGGTGTTCGCCGCGCACCGCGACGGCGGCCAGCGCCAGTTCGTGGAGCGCCCGCTGCCCGACGTACCGGACGAGTCCCTGGCGCCGCTGCTGGCCTGGGCGCAGGAGCGGATCGGCGAGCCGCTCACCGTGGCGGACCTCGCGGCCCGCGCGGCCATCAGCCCGGCCACGCTGCACCGGCGCTTCCGCACGCAGCTCGGCACGACCCCGCTGGCCTGGCTGACCGGGGAGCGGGTGGCGCTCGCCTGCCGGCTCATCGAGCGCGGCGAGGAACGGCTGGATGTGGTCGCTCGGCACAGCGGTCTGGGCACCGCCGCCAACCTGCGGATACGGTTGCGGCGCGAGACGGGGCTCAGCCCGTCGGCCTACCGGCGGCGTTTCGGACCCGCGGCCGGGGAAGCGGTGATGGCATGAGATATCTCGTACGCGACCGGCTCCTCGGCTTCGGCGAGGACTACTGGATCGAGGACCAGCACGGCGACAAGGTCTTCCTGGTCGACGGCAAGGCGATGCGGCTGCGGGACACCTTCGAGCTGAAGGACGTCCGGGGGCGTGTCCTCATCGACATCCACCAGAAGATGTTCGCCCTGCGGGACACGATGGTGATCGAGCGGGACGGCGATCCCCTGGCCACCATCAAGCGCAAGCGCCTGTCGCTGCTGCGCAACCACTACCGCGTGTCCCTGGTCGACGGCACCGAACTCGACGTCAGCGGCAAAATTCTGGACCGCGAGTTCGCCATCGACTACGGCGACGAGCTGCTGGCCCAGATCTCCCGCCGGTGGCTGCACGTCCGCGAGACCTACGGCGTCGACATCGTCCGGGACGACGCGGACGACGCACTGCTGATCGCCGTGGCGGTCTGCGTCATCCACCTGGCCGACAAGGAACGGGGGGAGGACTGAGCCGCCGCACCCGTCTGCCCGCCGGATCCCCGGCGGCCTCAGCGCCGGGGCGTCCCCAGCCCCAGGACCCGGTCCTTCAGCGCCGGGAACTGTTCCCGGGTCGCCCCGACCTTCGCGGGGTCGAACTCCACGGTGAGGACCTCCTCGCCGGCGCCCGCCTGCGCGAGCACCTCGCCCCACGGGTCCACCACGATCGAGTGACCGGCCTGGGGAACTCCCGCGTGCGTCCCGCCCGTTCCGCATGCGAGGACGAACGCCTGGTTCTCGACCGCCCGCGCCTGGGCCAGCAGCGTCCAGTGGGAGCGGCGCCGCTCGGGCCAGCCGGCCGGAATGACCAGCGTCTGCGCCCCCGCGTCGACGAGCCCGCGGAAGAGCTCGGGGAAGCGCAGGTCGTAGCAGGTCGCGAGGCCGAGCGTGGTCTCCGGCAGAGCGACGGTGACCAGGTCCGTCCCGGCGCCCATCAGGACGGCCTCGCCCTTGTCGAAGCCGAAGCGGTGGATCTTGCGGTAGGAGGCGGCGAGTTCGCCGCCGGGGGAGAAGACGAGGGAGGTGTTGTAGAGCGTGCCGTCGGCGCCCCGCTCGGGGACGGAGCCCGCGTGCAGCCACACACCGGCGTCGCTCGCCGCCTTGGCCATCAGCTCGGCGGTCGGCCCGCCGGGACCGGCCTGACCGGCCTGACCGGCCTGCTCGTGGAGGGCTGCCTCGGTACCGGGACCGGCCTCGCCGGCCGGCTCGTGGAGGGCCTCCGCCTCGGTGCCGAACGCCTCGTAGGCGAACGCTCCGGTCGTCCACAGCTCCGGCAGGACCACCAGATCCGCACCGGCTTGTTCCCGTACCAACGCGGCCACGCGCCGCCTGCGCGAATCGACCGATTCGTCCTCGTCTACGCCGATCTGGATGAGGGAGGCGCGCACAGTACCACCGTCCTGGCATTCGAGCTGTCTTTACGGGCCTACGATCGTCACACGAAAGCACTGCCGGGGTGCCTCACAGCAGCGTAACTTAGCGTTCCAAGACACCCACTGCCCGCGTACCGACCGCCCGAGGGGTCCCGTTCCGTGAGTCTGCATCCCAGCCTTCAGTCCTACGCCGACGCCTGGACCCACTCCGTGGAAGCCATATCCGAGCTGGTGTCGCCGCTTGTCGAGGGCGAGTGGAACCGCCGGACGCCCTGCCCCGGCTGGTCGGTCCGGGACCTCGTCTCGCACGTCATCGGCCTCGACTGCGAGATGCTGGGCGACCCCCGGCCGATCCACACCCTCCCCCGCGATCTGTACCACGTGACGAACGAGCACCAGCGGTACATGGAAATGCAGGTCGACGTCCGGCGCCACCACACGGCCCCGGAGATGACGTCGGAGCTGGAGTACACGATCATCCGCAGGAACCGCCAGCTCAGGAACGAGTCGCGGACCCCGGACACCAAGGTGCGCGGCCCGCTGGGCACGGAGCCGACCCTGGAGGAGTCCATGCGGTACCGGGCCTTCGACGTGTGGGTGCACGAGCAGGACCTCCGGGCCGCCCTCGGCCGGCCCGGCAACCTCGACTCCCCGGGCGCCCAGGTCGCCCGTGACGTGCTGCTGTCCGCCCTGCCGAAGGTGGTCGCCAAGGACGCGGGCGCGCCCGCCAACTCCGCGGTCGTCTTCGACGTACACGGCCCCGTCGAGTTCCTGCGTACGGTCCGGGTCGACGCGGAGGGCCGCGGCACGATAGACGGTGCCCCCTCCCTCGGCCCCGCCGCCACCCTCACCCTGGACTGGGAGACGTACGTCCGGCTGGCCTGCGGGCGGGTCGCCGCGGAGGCCGTCGCCGACCGCATCAAGACCGAGGGCGACCCGGGCCTGACGACGGCGATCCTCAGGAACTTCGCCGTCACACCCTGACCCCGGGACGCCTCCCGAACTTCTAGCGGCGCAGGCCCCTACGCCGGTACGTGCACCGTCTCCACGCGGCTGGCCACCAGCCGCTCCCGCTCGCGGCGGGCCGCCTGCCCGCGCAGCCGGAAGATCTGGCCGAGGCCGATCGCCTGGAGCACGAACACCGCGGAGAACGCCACGCGGTAGTCCTCACCGGTCGCGTCCAGCAGCACGCCGATCAGCAGCAGCGTCGTCATCGAGGCGACGAAGCCGCCCATGTTCGTGATGCCGGACGCGGTGCCCTGCCGCTCGGGCGGGTTGGCGGGCCGGGAGAAGTCGAAGCCGATCATGGAGGCGGGCCCGCAGGCGCCGAGCACCACGCAGAACACCACCAGCAGCCACATCGGCGCGTGCTCGCCCGGCCAGAAGACCGTCGTCGCCCAGACCGCCGCGGTGGTGCCCACCGTGCCGAGCGCCAGCGGCAGCCGCGCCGCGTGATGCCGGGCCACGATCTGCCCGTAGACCAGGCCGACCACCATGTTGGACAGGACGACCAGGGTCAGCAGCTCGCCGGCCGCGGCCTGGGTCATGCCCTGCGCCTCCACCAGGAAGGGCAGGCCCCACAGCAGCAGGAAGACCATCGCGGGGAACTGCGTGGTGAAGTGCACCCACATCCCGAGCCGGGTGCCCGGCTCCCGCCAGGACTGCGCGATCTGGCGCCGTACGTAGGCGGCCCCCTGGTGCGGGAAGGGCTCCGGCTCGTGGCCCTCGGGGTGGTCCTTGAGGAAGAGCAGCAGCAGGACCAGGACGACGACACCGGCGAGCGAGCTGCCCGCGAACGCGGCCGTCCAGCCGATGCCGTGCAGCAGCCGGGCGATCACCAGCGTGGAGACCAGGTTGCCCGCCATGCCGACGAGACCGGCGAGCTGCGCGACCAGCGGGCCGCGCCGGGCCGGGAACCAGCGGCTGCCGAGCCGCAGCACGCTGATGAAGGTCAGCGCGTCCCCGCAGCCGAGCAGCGCGCGCGAGGCCAGCGCCGTGCCGTACGACGGGGAGAAGGCGAAGCCGAGCTGGCCCGCGGTGAACAGCACTACGCCGATGGTCAGCACCTTCTTGGTGCCGAGCCGGTCGACCAGCAGGCCGACGGGTATCTGCATGCCCGCGTAGACCAGGAGCTGGAGGATGGAGAAGGTGGACAGCGCGGAGGCGCTCACGTGGAAGCGGTCGGCCGCGTCGAGCCCGGCCACGCCCAGCGAGGTGCGGAAGATGACCGCGACGAAGTAGACGGCGACGCCGATGCCCCAGACGGCGACGGCGCGCCGCCCGCCGGGCGGGTCCCCGGGCAGTGCCGTGGTGCTCATCGGACCTCGCCCCGGGCCAGGTCGGAGAACCAGTTGACGTGGCGGTGCACGATCCCGACGGCCGCCTCGGCGTCGCCGGAGCGCAGCGCCGTCAGGATCTCCTCGTGCTCGCTGAGCGTCTTGGCGATCCGGTCGGGGTGCGCGTGCATGACCGCGACGCCCATCCTGAGCTGCCGGTCGCGGAGCTGGTCGTAGAGGCGGGAGAGGATCTCGTTGCCGCCGCTGCGGACGATCTCGGCGTGGAAGCAGCGGTCGGTGACGGCGGCGGCCGCGAAGTCACCGGCGGCCGCCTGCTCCTTCTGCTGCGCGAGCAGCTCTTCCAGGCGCTCCAGGAGCGGCGCCGGGGCCGGTACGGCCTTGCGGGCCGCGTGCTCCTCGACGAGCTGACGGGTCTCGACGACGTCCGCGATCTCCTGGGCGGAGACGGGCAGCACGAGCGCGCCCTTCTTCGGGTAGAGCTTGAGCAGCCCCTCGGCCTCGAGCCGGAGCAGCGCCTCCCGTACGGGCGTGCGCGAGACGCCGACGGCCTCGGCGAGCTCGCCCTCGGTGAGCAGCGTGCCGCCCTCGTAACGGCGGTCCAGGACGCCCTGCTTGACGTGGGCGTAGACGCGGTCGGCGGCGGGCGGGGTCTTCACGGCTTTCGCGGCGGGAGTGGAGGCGGGAGCTGGGGCGACAGGCATGCGCACATGATAGATACAACACGTACGCATGCCCCGTCCGGTCCATCATGTGAAATGCGGGCGCCCCCGGCGTAATCCAGGTCACAGAAACAACTGCCGTTTCCCGTGCATCCCTTTGCCCTTCTGGGGTGTCTGTGAGTAGGACGGCCCTTCCATGTGCCGTTCTCCCAGGGGCATTTCGCGCATTCGGAGCGATCATTTTGAAAACCGGCATCAAGGGCATTCGCGTTCGCAGGGCCACCGCCGTCACCGTGACCGCCGGCGCCGTACTGGCGGCCGGGGCCTTCACCGCCGCGCCCGCGCAGGCCGTCACCAAGCCCACGATCGTCGCCAAGGGCGGCTTCGTGATGAACAACGGCACCGGCAAAAGCCTCTACACCAAGGCCGCCGACACCCGCCGTTCCACCGGCTCCACCACCAAGATCATGACCGCCAAGGTCGTGCTCGCGCAGTCCAATCTCAACCTGGACGCCAAGGTCACCGTCCAGAAGGCCTACAGCGACTACATCGTCGCCAACAACGCCTCCTCGGCCCGGCTGATCGTCGGCGACAAGGTCACCGTCCGCCAGCTCCTCTACGGGCTGATGCTCCCGTCCGGCTGCGACGCCGCGTACGCGCTCGCCGACAAGTTCGGCAGCGGCTCGACCCGCGCCGCCCGCGTGAAGTCGTTCATCGGCAAGATGAACGCCTCCGCGAAGAGCCTCGGCCTGAAGAACACCCACTTCGATTCCTTCGACGGCATCGGCAAGGGCTCCAACTACTCGACGCCGCGCGACCTCACCAAGATCGCCAGCAGCGCGATGAAGAGCTCCACCTTCCGGTCCATCGTGAAGACGAAGTCGACCAAGCAGAAGGTCACCACCAAGAGCGGTGGTTACCGCTACATGAACTGGTCGAACACCAACAACCTGCTCAGCGACTACAGCGGCAGCATCGGTGTGAAGACCGGCTCGGGCCCGGAGGCCAAGTACTGCCTCGTCTTCGCCGCCACCCGCAACGGCAAGACGGTCATCGGCACGGTCCTCGCCTCCTCGTCGGTCGCCAACCGCACGTCGGACGCGAAGAAGCTGATGACGTACGGCTTCGCCAAGTAACGGCGCCCACCTGTACGGAACACGGGAGAGGGGCCGGCCGCTCGAAGCGGCCGGCCCCTCCTCCGTGTGCGGTGGCTACCGCCTCCTCCGTGTGCGGTGGCTACCGGCTCACGTCCAGGCGATCAGCCGCTTGGGCTGCTCGAGGATCGCCGCGACATCGGCGAGGAACTTCGAGCCCAGCTCGCCGTCGATCAGACGGTGGTCGAAGGACAGCGCCAGCGTCGTGACCTGCCGGGGCTTCACCTTGCCCTTGTGGACCCACGGCTGGAGCTTGATCGAGCCGACCGCGAGGATCGCGGACTCGCCGGGGTTGAGCAGCGGCGTGCCCGTGTCGACGCCGAAGACACCGACGTTCGTGATCGTGATCGTGCCGCCCTGCATCGCCGCCGGGGAGGTCTTGCCGTCCCGGGCCGTCGTCACCAGCTCGGCGAGGGACCGCGCCAGCTCGGGGAGCGTCTTGGCGTGGGCGTCCTTGATGTTCGGCACGATCAGGCCGCGCGGGGTGGCCGCCGCGATGCCCAGGTTCACATAGTGCTTGCGCACGATCTCCTGGTTGGCCTCGTCCCAGGCCGCGTTCACGTCCGGGTGCCGCTTGAGCGCGACCAGCAGCGCCCTGGCGATCAGCAGCAGCGGATTCACCCGCAGGCCCTCGGTCCCGTACTTCTCGGGCGACTGCTTGAGCTCCTCGACGAGCTTCATCGTGCGCGTCACGTCGACCGTCACGAACTCCGTGACGTGCGGCGCGGTGAACGCGGAGTTCACCATCGCCTGCGCGGTGGCCTTCCGGACACCCTTGACCGGGATCCGGGTCTCCCGCGCGCCGTCGTACGAGGCGGGGGCGACGGGCGCCGGGGCGGCGGCCGGGGCCTCGGCCACGGAAGGGGCCTCGGGCTCGGCGGCCGGGGCCACCGCGGCGTGCACGTCGTCCCGCGTGATGACGCCGTCGGGGCCCGACGGGGTCACCGAGGCGAGGTCCACGCCGAGGTCCTTGGCGAGCTTGCGGACCGGCGGCTTGGCCAGCGGACGCTGCCGCGCCCCACCGTGGTCCGCGGTGCCGCTGCCTGCCGTGTCCTGACCTGCCGTGCCGTGACCGTTCAGCTCGGACTGGAGCGCGGCGGCGGCCTGCTGTGCGTCGGCCGTCGGCCGGCCGTCGGCCCGGTCCCGGGGCTCGGCGCCCTTGCGGGGTCGGCGCTTGGTGGAGGACTCCGCCACCCCGTACCCGACGAGGACCGGCTGGCGGCCCTCCGGCTTCGGCTCGGCGGGCTCCCCGCCGGCCGGAGCCTCGGTGGTGGCCGGGGCCTCGGCCACGGGTGCCTGGGCGGCGGGCTCCACGGCGGAGGTCCCGCCGGACACGTCCACCGCGATGATCACCTGGCCGACGTCCACCGTCGTCCCCTCGGGGAAACGGAGTTCGCGCACCACACCGTCGTACGGGATGGGCAGCTCCACGGCGGCCTTGGCCGTCTCGACCTCGCAGACCACCTGGCCGTCGGTGACCGTGTCACCCGGCTGTACGTACCACTTGAGGATCTCGGCCTCGGTGAGACCCTCGCCCACGTCGGGCATCTTGAACTCGCGCAGCCCGGGCGCGGTACCGGTCATCGTCGTCACGAGCCTCTCCCTCAGTACGCCAGCGAGCGGTCGACGGCGTCGAGCACCCGGTCAAGACCCGGCAGGTACTCCTCCTCCAGGCGCGCCGGCGGGTACGGGGCGTGATAGCCGCCGACCCGCAGGACGGGCGCCTCCAGGTGGTAGAAGCACCGCTCGGTGATGCGGGCGGCGATCTCCGCGCCCGTGCCCAGGAACACCTGGGCCTCGTGCACCACGACCAGCCGGCGGGTCTTCTCGACGGACCTCTGGACGGTGTCGAAGTCGAGCGGCGAGATGGAGCGCAGGTCGACGACCTCCAGGGACCTGCCCTCCTCCTGGGCCGCGGCGGCGACCTCCAGGCAGACCTTGACCATCGGGCCGTAGGCCACCAGCGTCAAGTCACTGCCCTCGCGCACCACGCGCGCGGTGTGCAGCGGGCCCGGGATCGCGTCCGTGTTGACCTCGGCCTTGTCCCAGTAGCGCCGCTTGGGCTCGAAGAAGATCACCGGGTCGTCGCTCTGGATGGCCTGCTGCATCATCCAGTAGGCGTCCTCCGCGTTCGAGGGGGAGACCACCTTCAGGCCCGAGACGTGCGCGAACAGCGCCTCCGGGGACTCCGAGTGGTGCTCGACCGCGCCGATGCCGCCGCCGTAGGGAATGCGGACGACGACGGGGAGCTTGATCTTGCCGAGCGCTCGCGCGTGCATCTTCGCGAGCTGCGTGACGATCTGGTCGTAGGCGGGGAAGACGAACCCGTCGAACTGGATCTCCACCACCGGCCGGTACCCGCGCAGGGCGAGGCCGATCGCCGTGCCGACGATGCCGGACTCGGCGAGCGGGGTGTCGATGACCCGGTCCTCGCCGAAGTCCTTCTGGAGGCCGTCGGTGACCCGGAAGACACCGCCGAGCTTGCCGACGTCCTCGCCCATGATCAGGACCTTGGGGTCGGTCTCGAGGGCCTTGCGCAGCGATTCGTTGATCGCCTTGGCCAGTGCCATCTTTTCCGCAGCCATCGCTACTTGACCTCCCCTTCGTCCGCGAACGACGCCTGGTAGGCGGCGAACTGGGCGCGCTCCTCGTCGACGAGCGCGTGCCCGTCCGCGTACACGTTCTCGAAGATGGCGAAGCGGTCCGGGTCCGGCATGGCCCGCACCACTTCGCGTACTCGCTTGCCCAACGCCTCGCTCTCGGCCTCGAGTTCCGCGAAAAATCCCTCGTCCGCGTGGTTTGACTTCTCCAGGTACGTGCGCAGGCGCAGGATCGGGTCCTTCGCCTCCCACGCCTCGCGCTCCTCGTCGGCCCGGTACTTGCTCGGGTCGTCGGAGGTGGTGTGGGCGCCCATCCGGTACGTGTACGCCTCCACGAGCGTGGGCCCCTCGCCGTTGCGGGCCCGCTCCAGGGCCCACTTGGTGACGGCCAGGCAGGCGAGGACGTCGTTGCCGTCGACGCGGACGCCGGGGAAGCCGTAGCCCTGCGCGCGCTGGTAGAGCGGGACGCGGGTCTGCTTCTCGGTCGGCTCGGAGATCGCCCACTGGTTGTTCTGGCAGAAGAACACCACAGGGGCGTTGTAGACCGCGGAGAAGGTGAACGACTCGGCGACGTCGCCCTGGCTGGAGGCGCCGTCACCGAAGTAGGCGATCACGGCCGAGTCGGCGCCGTCCTTGGCGACGCCCATGGCGTAGCCGGTGGCGTGCAGGGTCTGCGCGCCGATGACGATCGTGTACAGGTGGAAGTTGTTGCTGTTGGGGTCCCAGCCGCCGTTGTTCACACCGCGGAACATGCCGAGCAGGTTGGTGGGGTCGACCCCGCGGCACCAGGCGACGCCGTGCTCGCGGTAGGTCGGGAAGACGTAGTCGTCCTCGCGGGTGGCCCGGCCCGAGCCGATCTGCGCGGCCTCCTGGCCGAGCAGCGAGGCCCACAGGCCCAGCTCGCCCTGGCGCTGGAGGGCGGTGGCCTCGGCGTCGAACCGCCGGGTGAGCACCATGTCGCGGTAGAGACCGCGCAGCTCCTCGGGGGTGATGCCGGCGACGTACGCGTCGTACGTGGCGTCCTTGACCCGCTTGCCCTCGGGCGTCAGCAGCTGGACGAGCTCGGGCTCCGTGCCCGGGCCCTTCCTCGCGGCGGCGCCGGTGCGCTTGCTCGCGGCGCTCTTCGTACCGGCGCTGCGTCGCGGCTTGCGCGCGGCAGTGCTCTCCACGGTCACGTGTGCTCCTCCGTCGGTCCGGCCCCCGGGGTTGCCGGGTGGCTGGGAATCCCCCCAGCTCCGTGAGCTCGGGGGAACGGCTCGCCTGTTCCCTGACCCGTGCACGGGGTGGGTGCCACTCGGCCGGGAAACAGGCGTGACAGGTGCCCCGGCGAGCGCCCTGCAACATGCACGTTACCCAGTGCTCCACATTTCTGTGAAACCCCTCCTGACCTGCGTTTTTGCTTGGATTTCCAAGTATTTTTGCTAGGAATTCCAAGCATCTCCGCAAAGTCCGGAACACTTGCTGGTCACAGCCTTGCAGGGGGCCGGAACACCGGCACGTTATCCCGGGCGCCCCGGTGACGGGAAGACTCTTTCGCAAGCGGACCGAATGGTCGTATGGGAAAGCGCGTGGGAAACTGTCCGCGTGCGCGAAGATGGAAAAATCACCGTATTCCTCCTCGATGACCATGAGGTGGTGCGCCGGGGGGTGCATGAACTGCTCTCCGGGGAGGACGACATCGAGGTGGTCGGCGAGGCCGGAACGGCGGCCGACGCCCTGGTGCGGATTCCGGCCACCCGGCCCCGGGTCGCCGTCCTCGACGTACGGCTCCCGGACGGCAGCGGCGTGGAGGTGTGCCGCGAGATCCGCTCGCGCGACGAGGGCGTCCAGTGCCTGATGCTGACCTCGTACGCCGACGACGAGGCCCTGTTCGACGCGATCATGGCGGGCGCCTCGGGCTATGTCCTGAAGGCCATTCGCGGCACCGAACTGCTGGCGGCCGTCCGCGACGTCGCCGCCGGGAAGTCCCTGCTCGACCCGGTGGCCACGGCCCGGGTCCTGGAACGGCTGCGCGACGGCGGCAGCGGCGGGGGCGACGACCGCCTGGCCCGCCTCACCGAGCAGGAACGCCGGATCCTCGACCTGATCGGCGAGGGCCTGACCAACCGCGCGATCGGCGAACGGCTCCACCTCGCCGAGAAGACTATCAAGAACTACGTCTCGAGCCTGCTGTCCAAGCTCGGCATGGAACGCCGCTCCCAGGCCGCGGCGTACGTGGCGCGCGTACAGGCGGGGAGGCAGCGGCAGCCCTGAGCGCGAGCCACGGACCATCCTCACGGCAACGTACGGACCGGGGCTCACCGTGATCCACGGGCGGGGTTCCGTCGTGCTCCACGGACCGGGGCTTAGAGCCTGTGTCATATCCCCGGCCGGGCGTGCGACGCCTGGCACGCACGCTCGCCGCGTTGCCGAAACGTCCTAGTAGCTCCGCTACGAGGACGCTCCGGCGCCTTGCGATCGCACGCACCAGACGCCGCACGCTGATCCGACCGGAGATATGACACAGGCTCTCACTCAGGACTTATGGCCCCCGATGACAGGCCCGCCGCCCCTGTTCCGTCCGCCGGGCGTGCCCCAGATTGGAGGGCATGCCCACAGCCGAACAGCTCGCCGTGGACCTGCTCGGCCGCACCCGGCACGGCCGGGCCGCCACCAGCGTCCGCGCGCTGCCCGTCCTCGCGGTCGCCCGCCACATCGTGGTGGACGGCCGCGTACTGCTGCGGATGCACGGCGGCGGCTACCACCGCGCCTGCGCCGGCACCGTCGTCGCCTACGGCTCGGACAACCTGGGCACCGCCCGTCCTGGTGAGGGCCGTTGGTCGGTGCAGATCGTCGGCCGGTGCGAGAGCGTCCGGCCGACCCCGGCGCAGCTCGCGCTGTTCGGCCCCTCGCCCGGCCTGATCGACGGCCGGCCCTACGACCCGGCCCACCTGGTCATCGAGCCGCGGTTCGCCACCGTGCACCTCTGGGACGAGGAGCGGAAGTAGGTCTTCGCACCTCTGGGACAAGGAACAGACGCAGGGGGCAGGGGCAGGGGCAGGGGCAGGGGCAGGGGCAGGGGCAGGGGGAGGTATTTCGCGCCACGGCGGCCGGAATGGGCACAGCGGGCACGCAGTGTGACAGAGAACGACTGCCTGTGACAAGGGCGAGGTCAGCGCCCCGTCCGGTGCCCTACCATCTGGCGCGTGCTGCGCTCATCTGTACCACCCCCTGCGTTTCACGCGCCCCCGCTGAGTGCCGTCCTGCGCCGATACCCCGCCGGGACCGTGCTGACCTGCGAACCCGTCGAGCAGGGGCTGCTCAACCGCGGTTACCGGCTCCGCACCACCCGCGGCCGGTACTTCCTCAAGCACCACTTCGACCCCGAGACCGCCGACCCCGCCGCCATCGTCCGTCAGCATCAGGCCACCCAGCGCCTGGCCGGGCTGGGCGTACCGGTCGCCCCGCCGCTGACCGGCAGCGACGGCCGCACGGTCACCGTCGTCGGCGGCCACGCCTACGCCCTGCACCCCTGGATCGAGGGCCGGCACCGGCACGGCGGCCAGCTCTCCCGGGAGCAGTGCCGGCGCCTCGGCGCGCTCCTGGGCATCGTGCACGCCTGCCTGGAGCAGGTGATGCCCGCGGACGCCCGGATGCCCGCACGCCCGGCGGACGGCGCCGACCCGGCGGACACCTTCGCCCTCATCGAGGACCTGCTCGCCCTCGTCCGCCGGCACCGCCCGTCGGACGCCTTCGACGAACTGGCCGGGCACCGGCTCCTGGAACGGCGCGCCCTGCTCGCCCAGCACGCGCACCGGCGGCCCGCACGGGGCGGCTCGGTGGGCTGGGTGCACGGCGACTTCCACCCCTTCAACCTGCTCTACCGCGGCGGCGAACCGGCGGCGATCGTCGACTGGGACCGGCTCGGCGTCCAGCCGCGCGCCGAGGAGGCGGTCCGCGCCGCGGTGATCTTCTTCGTCCGCCCGGTCGGCACCCTGGACCTGACGAAAGTGCGGGCCTACGCGCGCGCGTACCGGCGTTCCGCGGGGGCCACGTCCCAGGAGCTCGCGGCCGCCGTGCACCGCGTGTGGTGGGAACGTCTCAACGACTTCTGGATACTGCGCTGGCACTACGAACGCGGTGACACGCGCGCGGACCCGCAGTTCCCCGCCGCCTCGGCCCTGGCCGTGTGGTGGACGCGGAAGTACGAGGCGGTGTGCGAGGCGTTCACGGGCTGAACGCCTCGCACAGGTGCCCGGACACGGCCTCTCAGCCGGTCAGGCCGCCGCCGGCGTCGGTGCCCTCGTCGTCGCCCACCGGGTCGGTCGACGCGGTGTCGTCGTCGCTGGGCGTGGAAGGGGCGGAGGACGTCGGCCGCTTCGTCGGCGTCGTCGAGTCCCCGTCGTCGTCGCCCGTCGGCTCGTCCTCGGCCTGGCTGGACTGGCTCTCGGACGGCGTCCACGACGGCGAGTAGTCCGAGCCGGTGCCCGAGTCGGTGTTCTCCTGCGTGGCCTCGTCCGTCGCCTCGTCCGTGGCGTCGTCGCTCGGACTCTCGCTGGGGTCCTTGTCCTCCTTGGACGACGTCGAGGTGGGCGACTGGCTGGTGCCGGCGCCGCCACCGCCTTCGTCGTTCGCGCTGTTCAGAGCCAGCGCGACGCCCGCCGCGATGGCGATCACCGCGAAGACGGCGAGGATCCACAGCTTGCCGCGGCCGCTGCCGTGGTTGCCGTGCCCCTCGAAGCCGCCGTCGTCCGCACCGGGCGGGGGCAGAATCGGCGCCGGGATCTGCGTGGTGCCGGAGTCGCCCGGGTGGGGAAGCACGCTCGTGCCCGCGAAGCCCGCCGCCGGGGTCTGCCGGCCGTCGTGCGCGTCGACGGGCCCGGTGTTCCAGGTGCCGGTGTGCCCGCCCTGGTCGTACAGCATCTGGAGCCCGTACTGGACCAGGCCGCGCATCTCCTCGGCGGTCTGGAAGCGGTCGTCCGGCTCCTTGGCCAGCGCGCGCATCACGAGCCCGTCGAGCTCGGGCGGCGACGACGGCGCGACCTCGGAGGGCGGTACGGGGATGTCCTGGACGTGCTGGTAGACCACGGACAGCGGTGTCTCACCGGTGAACGGGGGCCGCAGCGCGAGGAGTTCGTACAGCAGGCAGCCGGTCGCGTACAGGTCCGAGCGGTGGTCGACCGCCTTGCCGAGCGCCTGCTCCGGGGAGAGGTACTGCGGGGTGCCCATGACCATGCCGGTCTGGGTCATCGTGGACTGCGCGCCGTGCAGGGCGCGCGCGATGCCGAAGTCCATCACCTTCACGGCGCCCGTGTCGGTGATGATGACGTTGGCGGGCTTGATGTCGCGGTGCACGATGCCGTGCTGGTGCGAGTAGGCGAGCGCTTCCAGGACACCGGAGACGATGATCAGCGCCTGTTCGGGCCCGGGGGCCTCGGCGTTGAGCAGCAGATCGCGGATCGTCCGGCCCTCGACGATCTCCATCACGATGTACGGGACGACCCCGTGGCCGACGACGTCCTCGCCGGAGTCGTACACGGCGACGACCGCGTGGTGGTTGAGCCCCGCCACCGACTGTGCCTCGCGGGTGAACCGGGCCTTGGAGACCGGGTCCTCCGCGAGATCGGACCGGAGCAGCTTGACCGCGACGGTGCGTCCGAGGCGTACGTCCTCGGCCGCGAACACCTCGGCCATGCCGCCCCGGCCGAGTCTGCGGGTCAGCCGATAACGGCCGTCGCCGACCAGCCCGCCGTTGCCCCAGGTCTCCGGCGCGTCTGACATACCGCCGCCACTCGCCTCGGGGTCGGACGGGCCCTGAGCGCGCTGCTGTGCCATCAGTCCTCGCCGTCGTTTCTGCCCGCGGTCTGCGCGGTGGTTGTTACGGTCTCCGTCGAGCCACGCTACAGGCTCCGCGCAATGCGTCGGTCCGACTTCGATTCGAGTTGGAATCCATCGGGATCCAGATGGACCGGTCATGAAACCCGCAGCGGGGGCCCACGTGCAAATCCTGTGTACCGGCCGTACGCCCCCTGTAACGCTTGCGCGACGCTTCTTTCGCGTACGGTCACGGAACGGGCACCGAGCTTGACGTGTCAGTGCCCTCGGGCAGACTTGGCCGGGAATAGCACGTGGATCACTGACATTCGAACCAAATGCGGGAGCCGACCAGCCGCTACCGCCCGCGCCGATGGGGGACGCAGAACATGAGCCAGGACGGCGCACAGGGCCGGTACGCGGGGCGTGCGGTCGCCGGCGGGCGCTACCAACTGCGGGATCTGCTCGGCGAAGGCGGCATGGCCTCGGTGCACCTCGCGTACGACTCGGTGCTCGACCGTCAGGTCGCCATCAAGACACTCCACACCGAGCTCGGGCGCGAACAGGCCTTCCGCGAGCGGTTCCGCCGCGAGGCCCAGTCCGTGGCCAAGCTCACGCACACCAACATCGTCTCGGTCTTCGACACCGGCGAGGACGACCTCGACGGCCTGACCACGCCGTACATCGTCATGGAGTACGTCGAGGGCAAGCCGCTCGGCTCGGTCCTCGACGCGGACATCCAGGCCTACGGCGCCATGCCCGCCGACCGCGCCCTGAAGATCACCGCGGATGTGCTGGCCGCCCTGGAGATCAGCCACGAGATGGGCCTGGTCCACCGGGACATCAAGCCGGGCAACGTGATGATGACGAAGCGCAACGTCGTCAAGGTCATGGACTTCGGCATCGCGCGCGCCATGCAGTCCGGGGTCACGTCGATGACCCAGACCGGCATGGTGGTCGGCACCCCGCAGTACCTGTCGCCCGAGCAGGCGCTCGGTCGCGGCGTCGACGCGCGCAGCGACCTGTACTCGGTCGGCATCATGCTCTTCCAACTGGTCACCGGGCGCCTGCCGTTCGAGGCGGACTCGCCGCTGGCCATCGCGTACGCGCACGTGCAGGAGGAGCCGGTCGCGCCCTCCTCGATCAACCGCTCGCTGCCCCCGGCCGTGGACGCGCTGGTCGCCCGCGCGCTGAAGAAGAATCCGAACGAACGCTTCCCGAGCGCCGAGGCGATGCGCGACGAGTGCCTGCGCGTCGCCCAGTCGTTCCAGGCCGCCGCCCCGAGCATCGTCCCGGGCGCGCAGACCGCGAGCGGGGCCGGCGTCGGCTCGGCCGTCTTCCCGCCGGTCGACCAGGCGGCCCCGGCGCCGACCGGCCCGGTGCAGACCCCGTACCAGCCGGGCCCGTACGGCCCGCCGACCCCGGCGCCCGCGAACTCGTCGTACGGCTATCCGCAGCACAGCGGCTACCAGGCACCGCCGCAGACCGCCGCGTACTCCCATCAGCAGGGCACCTCGACCCCGCCGCCGTACAACATCGCGCCGCACAACACCGGGCACAACGCGGGCCAGAACAGCGGCGGTCCGGGCGGCCGCAGAAGCAACAGATCCGTGGTGATCGGCGCGATCGTCGTGGCGCTCATCGCGATCGGCGGCCTGGTCACGGCCCTGTCCCTGAACAAGGGCAGCGACGACGACAAGGGCGGCGGCACCGAGGCCAGCTCCTCCGCAACGGCGTCCGAGGGCGCCGATCACAAGGGACCCGACGAGACGAAGACGATCGAGTCGACCGAGTGCACGGAGCCGGAGGAGTCGTACAACGACCCCGACAAGATCAAGGTCCCGGACTTCTCCTTCAAGTACATCAAGTCGGTGAAGTCCTGCTTCCAGGCCGCGGGCTGGACCATGAAGATCAAGAACGTCGACGAGAACACCTACGGCGAGGGCACGGTCATGGACCAGTTCCCCTCCGCGGGCACGGACGTCGACCCGGAGGACATGCCGGACATCGAGCTGAGCGTGTCGACGGGCGACCCGGCGTAGCGCCCGCGTCCGCGACACCCACGCGCGCGAAGGGCCCGGGGCACGGTGTGCCGGGCCCTTTCGTCGTCCGTGTGCGGTGCGACCGGGTCCGTGGCCGGTGCGGCCTGGAGGTGTCGTGTCGCGTTGTGTCGTACGGGTGTCGTGTCGGCTGTAGGCGGGTGCCGTGCCGTCCGGGTGTCGTATCGGCTGTAGGCGGGTGCCGTGCCGTCCGGGTGTCGTATCGGCTGTAGGCGGGTGCCGTGCCGTCCGGTGTCGTGCCGGCTGTAGGCGGGTGCCGTGCCGCTCAGAGGTACGGGCCGCCCTGGCGGCCGGCCGTGTGCGGGTCCTCGTCCCCCTCGCCGCCGCCGACGCCCGGCGGCAGCGCCCGGCGCATCTGCTCGAGCTGGGCCCTGGCCGCCATCTGCTGGGCGAACAGCGTGGTCTGGATCCCGTGGAAGAGACCCTCCAGCCAGCCGACGAGCTGGGCCTGCGCGATCCGCAGCTCCGCGTCGCTCGGCGTCCCCTCGTCCGTGAACGGCAGGGAAAGCCGCTCGAGCTCCTCGACGAGCTCGGGCGCGAGACCGTCCTCCAGCTCCTTCACGGAACTGGCGTGGATCTCCTTGAGCCGCACCCGGCTGGCCTCGTCCAGAGGAGCCGCGCGCACCTCCTCCAGCAGCTGTTTGATCATGCTGCCGATGCGCATCACCTTGGCGGGCTGCTCCACCATCTCCGTCACCGGGATCTCGCGGGAGTCCTCGTCCCCGGCGCCACCGAGAGCCAACCCGTCCTGGCCGACGACCAGGATGTTCGGGTTCTCCGGTGACCGTTCGTTCCTCGGCATCTCCATGCCGCCATTCTCTCGCACTTGTCCACCTCACCACGGTGGTGCCCCCTGCGCGGGGTGATCCACCGTGTACGAAACGGTGGCTATCGTCCGACTCCGGACGGACCCGCCTCCGACTCCGGACGGGCCGGCCTCCGACTCCGGACGGGCCGCGGCAATCGCCCGAGATGCCGGGATCGACACCTCGTGTGAGGCTGATCCCGTTGATCTTGGCGACTCCGCACGGGAGGGGGTCACCGACGTGACTCCGAAGCTCCGCAGCCGGCGGGCGGGCGGCCCCGGGCCGCGCGTGGCGGGGCTGGGACTGCTGCTGGCCCTGACATGGGCCGGCGGCGCCACCCAGATGCCACACGCCGCGGCACTGCCGTACGGCACCGCTTCGTCGTACGGCACCGCTTCGTCATACGGCACCGCTTCGTCGTACGGCAGTGCAGCGGCGTACGACACCGGCTCGTCCTACGCGACCGCCGGGGCCGCAGTCGAGACGGCGGCCGTCGAGGACGCGGGGTCGGTGGCCGACGCCTCGGGGGATCCGTCCCCGGCCGCGTCCGCGCCTTCCTCCGAACCCGCTTCCGACCCCACCTCCGACCCGGCCTCCGACCCGGCCTCCGACCCAGCGTCCTCGACCGAGGGGTCCGACGGGTCCGACGCGTCCGATGTCTCGGAGCACGGGCAGGCCCGGGAGAAGCCCGCGAGCACCGACCCGCCCCGGGCCGGACACCCCGCGGGCGAGGGCCGGGTCCGTCCGGGCCGCGAGAGGGCAACGCCGCACGGCGAGGACGCCGACCCGGTCCGGCGGGACCGCGACCCCGCCGATCCCGCCCATCCCGCCGAGCAGAGGGAGAGGGAACGGGGGACGGAGAAGGGAAAGGAGGGGGAGGTCGGCGAGTCCCCAGGGTCGGCGGACGGCGGCGCGGCCGAACCGTCCGGTGACACCACGCGCGCCCCCGCCTCCCCCGCCCCGGCCGGCACATCCGTCGTCCGTACCGCCGAGCAGGAGCCGGTGCTGCGCATCCTGCCGCTGGGCACCGGCCTGGTCCTGGTCGGCTGCGGCCTGGCGCTGGCCTTCGTCGCCCTGCGGGTACGGCGCGGCTGACCCGGCCGCTCGCACCCGTACCCGCACCCGCACACGCACACCCACCCGCACCCGCACCCGCGGTTACGAACAGCTACGGCACGACGAGCAGCACCTTGCCGCTGTGCGAGCTCTCCTCCAGGACCCGGTGGGCGTCGGCCGCCCGGTCCATCGGCAGCTCGCGGTCCACGATCGGCCGTACGTGACCGGCCGAGATCAGCGGCCACACGTGCTCGCGGACGGCGGCGACGATGGCAGCCTTCTCGTTCAGCGGACGCCCGCGCAGCGAGGTCGCGCTGACCGCGCCCCGCTTGCCGAGCAGGGTGCCGATGTTCAGCTCGCCCTTGGTGCCACCCTGCATGCCGATGATCGCGAGCCGTCCGTTGACGGCCAGCGCCTGGACGTTCCGGTCCAGGTACTTGGCGCCCATGTTGTCCAGGATGACGTCGGCGCCGACGCCGTCGGTGGCCCGCTTCAGCTCCTCGACGAAGTCCTGCTCGCGGTAGTTGATGAGGATGTCGGCGCCGAGGTCGGCACAGAACCGCAGCTTCTCCTCGGTCCCCGCGGTGACGGCGATCTTCGCGCCGACGGCCTTCGCGAGCTGGATCGCCATCGTGCCGATACCGCTGGAGCCGCCGTGCACGAGCAGCGTCTCGCCGGGCCTGAGGTGGGCCACCATGAAGACGTTGGACCAGACGGTGCAGGTCACCTCGGGCAGCGAGGCCGCGTGGTCGATGCTCACGCCCTCGGGCACGGGCAGCAGCTGCCCCGCCGGGACGGCGACCTTCTCCGCGTAACCGCCGCCGGAGAGCAGCGCGCACACCTCGTCGCCCACGGCCCACCCGGTGACGCCGGGGCCGAGCGCGGCGATCCGCCCGGAACATTCGAGACCGGGGTACGGGGACGCGCCGGGCGGCGGGTTGTAGTGGCCCTGGCGCTGCAACAGATCGGCGCGGTTGACGGCGCTGGCCACCACGTCGATCAGCACTTCGCCCTCGCCGGGCTCGGGATCCGGGACGTCGGCCCACACCAGCGCCTCGGGTCCACCGGGTTCTGGAATCGTGATCGCTCGCATGCCCGCGAGGCTACTCCTGGGACCCGTGACCTCAGCGGACGCCCACGACGGAGCCCCGCGAACCGGCCTCAGGGACCCACACCGACGGTGCCCCGCGACCCCAGCCTCACGGAACCCGCACGGCAGCGACCCGCGACCTCAGCCTCACGGAACCGCACGACGGTGTTGAGCCCCGGGCCTCACGGAACCCGCACGACGGTGTTGAGCCCCGGGCCTCACGGAACCCGCACGATGGTGATGAGACGGTCCGTCATTTCCAGTCTGCCGATGGCCGGGTCGTCGTAGCCGAGGACTCGGTGGCCCCGTACGACGCTCACCACCAGGTCGTCGGTCTCGCCCACGCCTCTGCCGACCTCGGCCTTTATGACCGGCCGTTCCACGATGTCGAGCCCGCTGCCCTGCTGGATCAGGTCCTCCATCACCATGCCCGCGCTGGGGCTGAGCACCGACAGGCCGAGCAGCCGGCCGGCCGCGCTGGCGCTGGTGATCACCGCGTCGGCGCCGGACTGGCGCACCAGCGGCGCGTTCTCCTCCTCGCGCACCGCGACCACGATCTTCGCGTCGGGATTTATCTGCCGGGCGGTCAGCGTGACCAGGACCGCCGTGTCGTCGCGCTGCGTGGCGACGATGATCTTCCGGGCCCGCTGCACCTCGGCGCGCAGCAGCACATCGCTGCGGGTCGCGTCCCCGACGACCCCCGCGAACCCCTCGGCCGTCGCCGCGTCGATCGTCTTGGAGTTCGGGTCGACCACAACGACCTGGTTCTTCTTCAGGCCCGTGGCACAGACGGTCTGTACGGCCGACCGGCCCTTGGTGCCGAATCCGACGACGACGGTGTGGTCACGCACAGCGATCCTCCAGGGAATTAGGCGAACGTCACCCGCACCGACGTTACCCACACCGGGTGACAAGATCCGTCAGCATGGTGCAGGCGCCGACCGCCGGACGCCCGTCGGACACCTAGCCTCGGGAGCATCGCGATGAAGGATGGGCAACAACCTCCGCCCCGGCCAGCCGTACCCGCGACGGACGCGCGGGGCCGGGACGCACCCGGGACGGGCGGGTCACTCGGCGGGAACGCGCCCCTCCGAGGAGGGAGCGGACCCTTCGGGGGAGGGAGCGGACCCTTCGGGGGAGGAAAGGGACCCTTCGGCGGGGGAAGCGGACCCTTCGGCGGGGGAAGCGGCGCGGGCGGGCTCGGCGGGACGGGCCGGTTCTCGATCCTGCGGTCGCTCTGGTACCGGTCGCGCTCCGAGGCCAAGGACGACGCGGACGCGGGCCGCTCCATCGTCCTGCCCGAGGAGGGCGGCGTACCGCCGCTCCAGCAGGTGCTGCGCCGGCTGGCCATGGCGCTGCTGGTCCTCGCGTTCACCACCCTGCTGGTCTGGGTCGACCGCGACGGCTACAACGACAACTCCGACGGCCCGGTCGACCTCCTCGACGCCGCGTACTACGCCACCGTCACCCTCTCCACCACCGGTTACGGCGACATCACCCCGGTCAGCGACGCCGCCCGGCTGGTCAACATCCTGGTCGTGACGCCGCTGCGCGTGCTGTTCCTGATCATCCTGGTCGGCACCACCCTGGAAGTCCTCACCGAGCGCACCCGCCAGCAGGTCCGCATCCACCGCTGGCGCTCCCGGATGCGCAACCACGTCGTGGTCGTCGGCTACGGCACCAAGGGCCGGCACGCCATCGAGACGCTGCGCGGCCAGGGCATCCCCAAGGAGAAGATCGTCGTCGTCGATCCGCAGCGCAAGACGGTCGACGCGGCGAGCAGCGACGGGCTGGTGGCGGTGCTCGGGGACGCCACCCGTTCCGACACTCTCCTCAGGGCCGAACTCCAGCGGGCCGCCCAGGTGATCGTCGCCCCGCAGCGCGACGACACCGCGACGCTGGTAACGCTGACCGCGCGCCAGCTCAACAAGCGCGCCACGATCGTCGCGGCGGTACGGGAGGACGAGAACGTGCCGCTGCTGAAGCAGAGCGGCGCCGACATGGTGGTCACCAGCTCCAGTTCGGCCGGCCGGCTACTGGGCGTGTCGATGGCCAGCCCGCACGCCGCGGACGTGCTCGAAGGGCTGATGACCTACGGCCGCGGCCTCGATCTCGCCGAACGCCCGGTCGCCAGGCGGGAGATCGGCCGTTCCCCGCGCGAGTGCCCGGACCTGGTCGTGGCCGTCGTACGGCACAAAAAGCTGATCGACTACGCCGATCCGGACGTCGCCCCGCTCCAGGCCGGCGACCGGCTGATCACCATCCGGCAGGCTTACTCCGGCGTGCGGGACGCCTGAGAACCGACCGAGGCCGGTACGGATTCCGTCCCCTTCAGGTCCCGGTCCCGGTCCCGGTCCCGGTCCAGATCCCGGTTCAGGTCCAGGCCCGCGTCCCGGTCCAGGCCCGCGTCCCGGTCCAGGCCCGCGTCCCGGTCCAGGTCCCGGTTCAGATCCCGGTTCCGGTGAACGACCACGGCAGGTCCAGAAGTTCGAGCTCCTGGCCGGACCGGGCGCCGCCCGGCGGGACGACGGCCAGGGCCTCGGCCGCCGCGATGCCGCGCAGCATGGCGGGACCGTTGTAGTGCAGCGGCACGGCCAGTCCGGCCCGCAGCGCCACGGGCACCAGCCGGGTGTCGTACGGGTGGCCGTGCACGTCCTCCCCGAGCGGCAGCGTGTACGGCTCCGGCGCCGCGCGCCCGGCGAGCACGCGCAGCAGCGGACCGGCGAGCGTGAGCAGCCCGGAGACGGCGGCGAGGGGGTTGCCGGGCAGGCCGACGAGGTGCTGGCCCTCCTTGACGCGGGCCAGCAGCATGGGGTGGCCGGGGCGCGCCTCGACCCCGTCCACGAGGAGTTTGGCGCCCAGGCGTCCGAGGATCGGGTGCACGTGGTCGACGGGGCCCGCGGCCGTACCGCCGGTCGTGACGATCACGTCGGCGTCCGAACCGCTGATCGCCCGGTACAGGGCCTCGGCGTCGTCGCCGAGCCGGCGCACGTCGGTCACGTCCGCGCCCAGGGCGCGCAGCCAGGGCGGGAGCATCGGGCCGAGCGCGTCCCGGATCAGCCCCTCCCGGGGCAGCCCCGTGGTCAGCAACTCGTCACCGAGCACCAGCACTTCGGCGCACGGCCGGGGCAGGGCGGCCAGCGTGTCGTACCCGGCCGCCGCGGCGAGCCCCAGCACGGCCGGGGTGACCAGGGCACCGGCCGGCAGCAGCTGATCGCCGCTGCGGCACTCCTGGCCCCGCGGCCGGATGTCCTGCCCGTGCGTGAGCCCTGAGGGCGCGGGGAGCGCCGTGTGCAGGCGCCCCCTGTCGTCGAGGCACCCGTGCTCGCTGCGCAGTACGGCGGTGGCGTCCTGCGGGATCCGCGCCCCAGTGGCGATGCGTACCGCCTCGCCGTCGGTGAGCGCCGCCGGTTCCGCATGCCCGGCGAGCACCCCTTCCGCCCGTACGGTCCAGGGGCCCGGCCCCGCCACCGCCCACCCGTCCATCGCGGACGTGTCGAAGGAGGGCAGATCCGTGAGCGCCGTCAGCGGCGCGGCGAGGGTCAGCCCGAGGGCGGCGTCGAGCGGTACGGAGACGGGGGCGCGGCGCGCACGGCCACCTCCCGCGCGCGCGGCGACGGCACGCGCCTCGGGCCAGGGGGTGGCGGCGGCTCTGTGGTGGCCGTGCCGTGCACCTCGTCGTGCGTGTGGCTGCCCGCCACCGGGTGCGGACCCCGGCGTCGGCCGCGGTTCCTTCTTCGACTCCTCGCGCCCCGGCCCCGGGACGGGCTCCAGCCCCAGGACGGGCTCCGGCTCCGGCTCCGGCTCCGGCTCCGGCTCCGGCACCGAGTCGCTGGTGGAGGCGGTCGGGGCGGCAGGGGCTGCGGAAGTCGTCGGGGCGGGAGAAGTGGTCGGGGTGGCGGGAGTGGTCGAGGTGGCAGGAGTGGTCGGGCCGTCCCCCCTGACCAGGGCGATGGCCTCGTCCATGGCGAGGTCCTCGGCCAGGGCGAGCTCCTCGGCCGTCGTGAGCTCGCCGTCCGGCCGGCCCGCCCGGGTGCCGCGGGCGGCCGTCATCCGGCGTCCGGGCGGGCGCCCGGCCCGGCGTCGGCGGCGTCCTCCTCGGCCCAGGCGAGGGCGAGCGCCGCCGCCTTGCGGGCCGCCTCGGCCACCGCCTCCGGCCCGCCCTCGGCCTGCGCTGCCGCGTACCCGACCAGGAACGTCGTCAGCGGCGCCGCGGGCCTGGCCACCCCGTGCGCGGCGTCGCGGGCGAGATCGAGCAGAACGCCGGTGTCGACGTCCAGCTCGATGCCCAGCTCGTCCTTGACTGCGGAAATCCATTCATCCAACACGTGCCCATGCTCCCTGATGCGTGACCGAGCGGCGGCGATGTCGTCCCAGGTGTCGCAGTCGAAGGACGCGACAGGGTCGGAGATACGGGTGAGATCGAGCGCGGCGGTCAGCCGCCGCAGGGGCAGTCCCGTCAGGGCGCCGCCGTGCCCGGCGGCCAGCGCGTCCAGCTCCCGGCGCAGCGCCCGCGCGCGGTAGGCGGCCACGAGCGGCTGGTCCCGGCCGTCGGGATCGGTGACCAGGACGCCGTCCACGGCACGGGACCCGCTCTCCGGGCGCAGCGCCGTCAGCAGCCGCCGCACCGTCCCGTCGCCGAGGAACGGCAGATCGGCGGAGAGGACGACGACGTACTCGGCGGTGGTCTGCCGCAGGCCGGCCTCCAGGGCGGCGACCGGGCCCGCGCCGGGCGGGTCCTCGCGCGCCCACCGCACGGGCCGCGCGGTGGTCCGCGGTTCGGCGACCACCACGGTGGTCGCGGCATCGGCGCACGCGGCGAGCACCCGGTCGAGCAGCGCCCGCCCGCCCACGCGCACCCCCGGCTTGTCGGCACCGCCCAGCCGCCGCGCGGCCCCGCCGGCCAGCACGACGGCATCGTGAACGACGGCATCGTGAACGACGGGAACGCCGGTGACGCCGCTGACACCAGTAGCGCCGGTGACACCGGGGACGCCGGAGACACCGGAGACACCGGGTCCGTCCGAGGGCTCGTACGCGGGCTCGTACGCGGTCATCCCCCGAGTATGAGCGCCCGAAGATGCTGCTTCCAGCCGCTCAGTACCGCTTCCCGGCAGCTCAGTACCGCTTCCCGGCAGCTCCGGAGTACTTCCCGGCAGCTTCGGGTACTTCCCGGCAGCTTCGGGGTACTTCCCGGCAGCTACAGCGTGCGCAGCAGTACCGCCGGCTGTTCCACGCAGTCCGCGACATGGCGCAGGAAGCCGCCCGCCGTGCCGCCGTCGCAGACCCGGTGGTCGAAGGTGAGCGAGAGCTGTACGACCTGCCGCACCGCCAGCTCGCCCTGGTGCACCCATGGCTTGGGCACGATCCGGCCGACGCCGAGCATGGCCGCCTCGGGGTGGTTGATGATCGGGGTGGAACCGTCGACTCCGAAGACGCCGTAGTTGTTCAGCGTGAAGGTGCCGCCGGTCAGCTCCCCGGGCGTCAGCGTGCCGGACCGCGCCGCTTCGGTGAGCCGTGCGAACTCCGCGCCGAGCGACTCCGCGCCGCGCGCGTGGGCGTCCCGTACGACGGGCACCACGAGTCCCCGCTCGGTCTGCGCGGCGAAGCCCAGGTGCACCCGGTCGAGGCGGACGATCTCGCGGGCCTCCGTGTCGACCGTCGAGTTCAGCTCCGGGTAACGGGCCAGGGCCGCCGTGCAGATGCGGGCGAGGAGCGCCAGCAGCGAGATCTTCGGGCCGCCCACCGCGTTCATCGCCGCGCGCGCGTGCATGAGCTCCGTCGCGTCGGCGTCCACCCAGCAGGTCGCCTCGGGTATCTCGCGCCGGCTGCGGGAGAGCTTGTCGGCCACGGCACCGCGAACGCCCTTGAGCGGAATCCGAGTACCGCCGTCCGCTCCGGACGGACCGGCCGCCGTGGAGACGGAGTCCGCGTCGAACCCCGGTACGGTCGCCGGCACGGCCGGTAGGGACGCGGGCACACGTTCCTGTACGGGCGCGGGCACGGGCGTCTGTACGGGCGTGGCCGCCCGCCCGGCCGCGGCCCGCAGCGCGTACTCGACGTCCGCCCGCAGGATCAGCCCGTCCGGTCCCGATCCGTCCAGCTCCCGCAGGTCGAGCCCGTTCTGCCGGGCCAGCCGGCGCACGAGCGGGGAGATCACCGGCACCGGCCCCGCACCCGGCGCACCGAAATCACCGCCACCGTCCGCTTCCCACGGCTCCGCCGTCACGGTCGAAGCCGACGAGGTTGATGCCACGGGTGCGCCGTCGTGAGGCCGCGCGGGAACGCCGTCGTACGGCCGCCCGGAGGCACCGGAGGTGTCGTCGCGCCCGTGCCCGGAAGCGCCGTCCTGAGGCCGTCCGGGGGCCCCGTCGTGAGGCCGCGCGGGAGCGGCGCCGCCGTGCCGGCGGACCGGTGCCGGCTGCGGCGGCCGCACCCGGCGGCGACGTGCGGGCGCCGCCCCCGTGCCGTAGCCCACGAGCACATTGCCGGAACCCTCGTCGCCCTCCGGGGAGGCCGGGGCCGCCGGGGTCTCCGCGGACGCACCGACCGCCACCGTCAGCAGCGGTGCGCCGACGGGCAGCTCGGTGCCCTCGTCACCGAAGCGCGCGGTGACCACGCCCGCGTAGGGGCACGGCACCTCGACCATCGCCTTGGCGGTCTCCACCTCGACGACCGGCTGGTCCACCGCGACCACGTCGCCGACCTGGACGAGCCAGTGGACGATCTCCGCCTCGGTGAGCCCCTCCCCGAGGTCGGGCAGCCTGAATTCCAGCACCTGGGCCATCAGCTCTCCGCCTCCCACTGCAACCGCGCCACCGCGTCCAGGATCCGGTCCACACCGGGCAGGTGGTGCCGCTCCAGCATCGGCGGCGGGTACGGGATGTCGAACCCGGCCACCCGCAGGACCGGCGCTTCCAGGTGGTGGAAGCACCGCTCGGTGATCCGCGCGGCGATCTCTCCGCCCGGTCCGCCGTAGCCACCCGCTTCGTGCACGACGACCGCCCGCCCGGTCCGCCGGACCGACGCGCACACCGTCTCGTCGTCGAACGGCACCAGGGAGCGCAGATCCACGACTTCCAGGTCCCACCCTTCCGCCCGCGCCGCCTCTGCCGCCTCCAGGCAGACGGGCACGGACGGCCCGTACGTGACGAGCGTGGCGCTTCGGCCCGGACGGCGCACGACCGCCCGGCCTATGGGTTCAACGGTCCGCGGCTCCTCCGGGTTCCAGGAATCCTTCGACCAGTACAGGCGCTTGGGCTCCAGGAAGACGACCGGGTCGTCCGAGGCGATGGCCGCGCGCAGCAGCCCGTAGGCGTCGGCGACCGTCGCGGGCGTGACGACATGGAGCCCCGGAGTCGCCATGTAGTACGCCTCGGATGAGTCACTGTGGTGCTCGACGCCGCCGATGCCGCCCCCGTAGGGGACCCGGATCGTGATCGGCAGCGGCATCGCCCCGCGGGTGCGGTTGCGCATCCGCGCGACATGGCTGACGAGCTGCTCGAAGGCCGGGTACGCGAACGCGTCGAACTGCATCTCCACCACCGGGCGCAGCCCGTACATGGCCATGCCGACGGCCGTGCCGAGGATGCCCGCCTCGGCGAGCGGCGTGTCCGTGCAGCGGTCCTCGCCGAACTCCTCGGCGAGCCCGTCGGTGACCCGGAAGACGCCGCCGAGGGTACCCACGTCCTCGCCCATGACATGGACCGCCGGGTCGTCCGCCATGGCGTCGCGCAGTGCGCGCCCGAGCGCCTGCGCCATGGTGGCCGGTTTGAGGGCAACCGTCGTCATCGCCCGGCCCCTTCCGTCCCGTGGTGCCCCGTCCCGTGCCTGTTGTCCGCCTCCGCGTCCAGCTCGGCCCGCAACTGAGCCCGCTGCTCCAGCAGTTGCGGCGTCGGCTCGGCGTAGACGTGCGCGAAGAGGTCCATCGGGTCGAGCGCAGGGTCCTGGTTCATGCGCTCGCGCAGGTCCGCCGCCATCGCCTCGGCGTCCTCGCGGGCGGCCCGTATGCCGTCCTCGTCGAGCAGCCCGCGCTCGGTCAGTTCGCGCTCCAGGAGGGCGATCGGGTCGTGCCCGCGCCAGGTCTCGACCTCCGCGTCCTGCCGGTAGCGGGTGGCGTCGTCGGCGTTGGTGTGGGCGTCGATGCGGTACGTCAGGGCCTCGACGAGGGTCGGACCGCCGCCCTCGCGCGCGCGGCGCACGGCTTCGGCGAGCACCTCGTGCACGGCGACCGCGTCGTTGCCGTCGACCAGGCGGCCCGGCATCCCGTACCCGACGGCCTTGTGGGCCAGGGAGGGCGCCGCGGTCTGCTTGGCCAGCGGGACGGAGATGGCGAAGCCGTTGTTCTGCACCAGGAAGACCACCGGGGCCTGCCACACGGCCGCGAAGTTCAGCGCCTCGTGGAAGTCGCCCTCGCTGGTGCCGCCGTCGCCGACCATGGCGAGCGCGACCACGTCGTCGCCCTTGAGCCGGGCGGCGTGCGCGAGGCCCACGGCGTGCGGGAGCTGGGTGGCGAGCGGGGTGCACAGGGGCGCTATGCGGTGCTCACGGGGGTCGTATCCGGTGTGCCGGTCGCCGCGCAGCAGCGTCAGCGCCTGTACGGGGTCCAGGCCCCGGGCGACGGCCGCGAGCGTGTCCCGGTAGCTGGGGAAGAGCCAGTCGCGCTCCTCGAGGACGAGCGCGGCGGCTACCTCGGCCGCCTCCTGCCCGGTGGTCGAGGGGTAGACGGCGAGACGGCCCTGCTTGGTGAGCGCGGTGGCCTGCGCGTTGTAGCGGCGGCCGCGGACCAGCTCCGCGTACAGGCGGCGCAGCAGGCCGGGGTCGGCCTTTGTGGCGGCCTCGGTGCCGAGGACGCGGTGGGGCAGCGCGTCCGGCAGCAGCGGCGCGGGGTCGGTGCGGGGCTGCCAGGCGGGCGGCGGTGTGGGCCGGTAAGCGCCCCGCTGCTCCATGACCGTCATGACGGCACCTCCTCAGGGGAGTGGCTGGAGAGGGGCGCCCCGTGTGACGCCCCTCACCTACCGATTGTTCGGTCGTCGGCACATTTTGGCTACAGGCACCGCCAGGCTGTGGACAAACGGTCCTGCACATCCTGAGATGGACGCAGTACGTCCATGGTAAGGAGGCGGGGGGACATGGCACCTGAACAAATGGCCGAGGGGCATGGCGACGGTACCGGCCTTCCACCGGCCCGTCCGCTGGACGCCATCGATCAGGACATCCTGCAAATGCTCCAGGCCGACGGCCGCGCCTCGATACGCTCCGTGGCCGAACGGGTGCACGTGTCACGGGCCAATGCCTACGCCCGTATCAACCGCCTCATGGAGGACGGCGTGATACGCGGCTTCGGAGCGCGCGTCAACCACGAACGCGCCGGGCAGGGCACCTCGGCGTACATCACGCTCAAGATCGTGCAGAACACCTGGCGCACGGTGCGCGAGCAGTTGCGCCTGCTGCCCGGGGCCGCCCACATCGCCCTGGTGGGCGGCGACTTCGACGTCCTGCTCCTGGTGCACACCCCGGACAACCGGGCGCTGCGCGAGCTGGTGCTCACCCGCCTCCAGGCCATTCCCGAGGTCCTGAGCACCCGCACGCTGCTGGTCTTCGAGGAGGAGGACCTGGAACCGCAGGAGTGACCGCCGCGCCCCGGGGCGCGGCGGACGGCCTCAGTCCTCGTTCCGCAGGCCCCCGAACACCAGCCGCGTGACCGCCTCGGCCACCTCGCGTTCGCCCATGCCGCGCCCGTCGGGGCGGTACCACTCCACGATCGAGTTGATCATCCCGAAGACCAGCCGGGTCGCGAGTCTGACCTCCACGTCGGCCCGTACGTCGCCGTCGGCCGCCGCCGCCTTGAGCAGCTCGGCCACCCGGTGGTCGAAGTCCCGGCGCCGCTCCAGCGCCCAGCGCTCGGTGTCCGTGTTGCCCCGCACCCGCAGCAGGAGAGTCACGTACGGCAGTTCCGCGGTGAGCACCTCGACCATGCGCCGCACCACGTACTCCAGGCGCCGCACGGAGCGCCCCTCGCGCGCGCGGTCCTCGTCCAGGATCCCGAAGAGGCCGTCCAGGGCCCGGCTCACGGCCCGCCGCAGCAGCTCCTCCTTGCCCGCGACGTGGTGGTAGATCGAGGACTTGGAGATGCCGGCCGCCCTGGACAGGTGCTCCATGGAGGTGCCGTCGTAGCCGCGCTCGTTGAAGACCTGGACGGCGACGGAGAGCAGCGTCTCCGGGGTGTACGTGTCGCGCTTGGCCGTGGTCATGAGGTGCCCTCCCGCTTGTCCGCGGCGTGTCCGTGGCGGTAGAGCGCCAGCGAGGGCGCGTAGCGGCCGCCCGGCTCGCGCAGGTTCAGCTCCTCCAGGAGATCGTGCGCCCAGGTCCTGCCCAGCCGCCGGCTCCATTCGAAGGGGCCCAGCGGGTAGTTGACCCCGAGGCGCATCGCGGTGTCGATGTCCTCCTCGGTGGCCACGCCCTTGGCGACGGCGTCGTGCGCGAGGTCGACGATCCGGGCCACCGTCCGGGCGACGATCATCCCGGGGGCGTCCCCGATGACGCTGACGTCCTTGCCGAGGGCCTGGAAGAGACCGATGGCCTCGGCGACCGTCCGGGGCGCGGTGTCCTGCGAGGCGGACAGGGCCACCCGGGTCGCCCTGCGGTAGTCCAGGGCCAGGTCGAAGTAGACGACGTCACTGAACTCGACGGACGTCTGGCCGTCCGCGAGGGCGAGCTGACCGCCGCCGGGCAGCACCAGCCGGGTGCCGTTGTCCTCGTCCTCCTCGCGGACCTGGATGCCCGCCTCGCGGATCATGCCGAGGAGTTCGGAGGCCGGTCCGAGGTCGCCCTCGACGGTGACGTACGCGGGCGGCGCGGCCGGCTCCGCGGTGTGCGGCTCGGGCCGCTCGGCCTCGTCCCCGTACGCGTACCAGCCGTGGCCCGTCTTGCGTCCGAGCCGGCCGGACTCGACCAGCCGCCGCTGGGCGAGCGAGGGCGTGAACCGTACGTCCTGGAAGAACGCCTGCCACACGGAGTGCGTGACGGATTCGTTCACGTCCTGCCCGATCAGGTCCGTCAGCTCGAAGGCGCCCATCCGGAAACCGCCCGACTCGCGCAGCACCGCGTCGATCGTGGCGGGGTCGGCGGCCTGGGACTCGTACACCGCGAAGGCCTCGGCGTAGAAGGGGCGCGCGATGCGGTTGACGATGAAGCCCGGGGTGTCGGCGCAGGCGACCGGGGTCTTGCCCCAGGCCCGTGCCGTCTCGTACGCGCGCGTGGCCGACGTGACGTCGGTCGCGAAGCCGGAGACGACCTCCACCAGGGGCAGCAGCGGCGCAGGGTTGAAGAAGTGGAGCCCCACGAAACGGCCGGGGCTGCGCAGCGCGCCGCCGATGGCCGTGACGGACAGGGACGAGGTGTTCGTGGCGAGCAGGCAGTCCTCGCCGACGACGTCCTCCAGGTCGCGGAACAGACGCTGTTTCACGTCGAGTTGTTCGAGCACCGCCTCGACCACCAGGGCGCAGTCCGCGAGCTCGGCGAGCTCGTCCGCCGGGTGCAGCCGGGCGCGCGCGGCGTCCCGGTCGGCGGCGCCGAGCCGGTCCTTCTCGACGAGCCGGTCGAGGCGGGCCCCGATCGCTTCGGCCGCCGCCCCGGCGCGTCCCGGCACCGCGTCGTAGAGGCGCACGGGGTGCCCCGCGACCAGCGCGACCTGTGCGATGCCCTGGCCCATGGTGCCGGTGCCGACGACCGCCACGGGGCTGCCGAGGTCGAGTGCTGTCATGCTCGCGATCCTCCCGCACGACGTTTTCCACAGATACGGCGGACCCCCTTGTCCCGACCGATCGTTCGGTTACTCTAACCCTGTCCGACCCGTCCTGCCCAGCTCGCGAGCTCGACGAAGAGCTCCGGAAACGAGGAGTTGGTCCCTGATGGCCGCCGAACCCACCGCGTCCGCCCTGGTCGCGCAGCACCGGCCCACCCTCGACCAGGCGCTGGAGGCCATCCGCACGCGCGCGTACTGGTCCCCGCACCCCGAGCACCCCAAGGCGTACGGGGAGCACGGCAGCCTGGGCCCGGCCGAGGGCAAGGCCGCCTTCGACGCCCTCCTGGGCACCCGGCTCGACCTGGACCAGCCCGGCACGGACGACTGGGTCGGCGCCGAGACCTCGCCGTACGGCGTCGAGCTGGGCGTGACCTACCCGCACCCGGACCTCGACGTGCTGCTGCCCGCGATGAGGGCGGGGCAGCGCGCCTGGCGCGACGCGGGCCCGGAGGTCCGGGCCGTGGTCTGTCTGGAGATCCTCAAGCGGATCAGCGACCGCACGCACGAGTTCGCCCACGCGGTCATGCACACCAGCGGCCAGGCGTTCATGATGGCCTTCCAGGCGGGCGGCCCGCACGCCCAGGACCGCGGCCTGGAGGCGGTGGCGTACGCGTACGCGGAGCAGGTCCGCACCCCGGACACGGCTCAGTGGAGCAAGCCCCAGGGCAAGCGCGACCCGCTCGTCCTGACCAAGCGGTTCGTCCCGGTGCCGCGTGGCGTCGCCCTGGTGATCGGCTGCAACACCTTCCCGACGTGGAACGGGTATCCGGGCCTGTTCGCCTCCCTCGCCACGGGCAACGCGGTCCTGGTGAAGCCCCACCCGCGCGCGGTGCTGCCGCTGGCGCTCACCGTCCAGGCGGCCCGCCAGGTGCTCGCCGAGGCGGGCTTCGACCCGAACCTGGTCGCGCTGGCCGCCGAGCGCCCCGCCGAGGGCATCGCCAGGACGCTGGCCGTCCGCCCCGAGATCCGCGTCATCGACTACACCGGTTCCACGGCGTTCGGCGACTGGCTGGAGGCCAACGCCCGCCAGGCGCAGGTCTACACGGAGAAGGCCGGCGTCAACACGGTGCTCGTCGACTCCACCGACGACTACAAGGGCATGCTGGCCAACCTGGCCTTCTCACTGTCCCTGTACAGCGGCCAGATGTGCACCACCCCGCAGAACCTGCTGATCCCCCGCGACGGCATCACCACCGACGAGGGCCCCAAGTCCTTCGACGAGGTGGTCTCCGGCCTCGCGCGCGCCGTCGACGGCCTCCTCGGCGACGACGCCCGCGCGAATGCCCTCCTCGGCGCCATCGTCAACCCGGACGTCAAGGCCAGGCTGGAGACGGCGACCGGCCTCGGCGAAGTCGCCCTCGCCTCCCGGGAGATCGTCAACCCCGACTTCCCGGACGCCGTGGTGCGCACCCCGCTGATCGTGAAGCTCGACGGCGCCAAGCCCGACGACGAGGCCGCCTACATGAGCGAGTGCTTCGGCCCCGTCTCGTTCGCGGTCGCCGTCGACTCGGCGGCGGCCGGCGTCGAGTTGCTGCGCCGCACCATCGCCGACAAGGGCGCGATGACGGTCGGCGCGCACACCACGTCCCGGGAGGTCGAACAGGCCGTCCAGGACGTCTGCCTGGAGGAGTGCGCCCAGCTCTCGCTGAACCTGACGGGCGGCGTCTACGTGAACCAGACGGCCGCGTTCTCCGACTTCCACGGCTCGGGCGGCAACGCGGCGGCCAACGCGGCGCTGTGCGACGGAGCCTTCGTCGCGAACCGCTTCCGGGTGGTGGAGGTGCGCAAGGAGGCGTGAGCCCGCGGGCGGGCCCCCTCCGGGAGTTTCAGACGGGTGCGCCCCCGAAGGCACTCCAGTGGTACAGCGTCATGGCCACGCTGGTCGCGAGGTTGTAGCTGGAGACCTGGGGGCGCATCGGCAGGGACACCAGGTGATCGGCGCGTTCGCGCAGTTCGGCGGTCAGGCCGCTGCGCTCCGAGCCGAAGGCGAGCACGGCGTCGTCCGGCAGCTTCAGCCCCCGGATGTCCTCGCCCTCCGGATCGAGGGCGAAGAGCGGCCCCGGCGGCAGCTCGGCCATCGTCAGCCGCTCCACCGCGGTCGCGAAGTGCAGTCCCGCCCCGCCGCGCACCACCGTGGGATGCCAGGGGTCGAGCGGCCCCGTCGTGATCACCCCGGTCGCCCCGAAACCGGCGGCGAGCCGGATCACGGCCCCCGCGTTGCCCAGGTTCCTGGGCTGGTCGAGCACGACGACGGGCGCCGTCCGCGCCGGGCTCGCCAGCGCCTCGAGATGGCCCTCCCGGGACGGGCGTACGGCGAGCGCGGCGACCTCGGTCGGATGCGGACGCGGTACCAGGGACCGCAGCGCCGTCTCCGGGACCTCGGCCAGCAGCCCGTCGACCGCCTCCCGGACGTCCGGCGCCAGTTCGTCGGCCAGGGCCAGCACCGCACGGCGGTCGGTGGTGACGGCCACCGGGATGCGGGCCTTGAAGCGCACCGCGTGCTTGAGAGCGTGGAAGCCGTCGAGCAGGACGGAGCCGTCGGCGAGCCGACGCCAGGCACGCACCGGATCGTCCGTACCGCCCACCGGATCATTCATGAGACGCAGCCTATGTCCCCGACACTGACGTCCCTGCCGCCGGCTTCTCTGCCGCTGACGTCCCCACGTGCGTCTCCTCGGGCCGCCCCGCGGCGGACGTCGGCCGCCCGGGAGGCCCCGGCGGCCCGGACAGGGCAGGGGTACGCCGGACGAGAACGCGTCCACGCGCGCGTACCGCCCATTTCTCCAGGCGGAGCAGGAAGGGCGTCGGCAGGAAGACCGCGTCGGCGGCGATCATCGCGAGCGAGAAGAACGGCAGCCCCAGGGCCACGGCGATCACGGAGTGCTCGGTCATCATGACCGCGAGGAGCACGTTCTTGACCCGCCGGTTGAAGAGCGCGAACGGGAAGGCGACCTGCACCGCCACCGTCCCGTACGTCACAAGGAGCACCATCGTGCCGTGCGCGGTCAGCAGATCGGAGAGCCACGGCCAGGGCGAGAAGTAGTCCAGGTGGAGCGGGTAGTAGACGGCGGTGCCGTCCTGCCAGCGCGAACCCTGGATCTTGTACCAGCCGGCGGTGGCGTAGATCAGACACGCCTCCGCCATGATCACCAGCAGCGCCGCGTTGTGCACCAGGTTCGCCACGACGTCCAGGAAGATGCGCGGCTGAGGGGTGCGCGCCCGGTGGGTCGCAGCCCACCACAGCGCCTGCACCGCCCACAGACCCCACAGCACCGTCAGCCAGCCGCCGAACACACCGCCGTCGATCCGGCCCGCGGCCGTCCCCATGGCGAGGATGAGCCCGAGCACGCACCACAGGGCGGGGCCGACGCGATCGGGTCCTTCGCGCTCCCCGCGCGCGCGTGCCTCACGCAGGAGCCGGTCCCGCCGCGCGTCCAGCGACCACACCTGCCCGCATCTTGTGAACACCAGATAGATCGCCATCAGGTGGATGACGTTGTCGCCGCCGTCCCCCATGAAGACGCTGCGGTTCTGGAGGGAGAGCACTCCGATCATGAAGAGCACCGACAGCGTCCGGGTGCGCCAGCCGAGCAGCAGCAGGGCGCTCGACAGCAACGCGGCCCCGTAGACGATCTCGAACCAGATCTGGCTGTCGGACCACATCAGGACGGTGAAGGCGTGATTGCCGGCGATGAGCTGCTGCGCCGCGTCCCAGCTCCAGGTCGCGTCGGGCCCGTACATCTCCTGCCGGTGCGGGAACTCGCGCAGCAGGAAGAGCAGCCAGGTGGCGGTGAGACCGATCCGGATCACGGCACTCTGGTACGGGCCGAGGGCCGCCTCGGTGACGCGGGAGATGCCGCGCGCGACGGACAGCGCGATCGCGTTCACCGGTCGCCCTCCTCCGCTTCGTCCGCCGGCACCTGCCACCAGGGCAGCTCCCGGTACACCGGTTTGTCCGACACCTTCTCCTGGCTCCACTCGGGCGGCGGCACGTTGGTGGTACGTGAACGGACCTGGATCTGTTCGACCGGGCCGTCGTCGCCGTCCGGCCGCGCGCGGTCGAGGCGCAGCGTGACGATGCGGCGCAGATAATCCTCGGAGAGGTCGCCGCGCAGCCCTGCCGGGCGGTTCTCCCCGTCGTGCGAGGTGACGTAGAAGTCCCAGGCCCGGCGCAGTTCGTTCTGCTGGGTGTGGCTCGGCAGCGGATTGCCGTCGATGTCCGCGCCGTCCTGCGCGGACAGGTCGTACCAGCCGGTCGTGCGGTGTCCGCCGTCCGCGGTACGGACCTCCGCGCGGACCTGGACCGCGATGTTCTGCTGGAGCGGGTTGGGCGCGAAGAGCTTCCAGTTCTGCTCGAACTCCGGGTAGACCCAGTCGTCGATCGCCCGGCCGTGCTGCTTGGTGGCCGTGTTCGAGGGTGCGACGTGCAGGAAGACCATCGCCAGGTGGACACAGGCCGCGACCGTGACCAGGGCGAGCGCGAGCGCGGCGCCGATCCGGTAGGGCAGCGAGAGCGCGGCGAGCCCACGCCGGTCCACGCCCAGGTCGGCCTCCGGGGACGGCGACGGAGGGGGGCCGACCTGGGCGGGCGGGGGCGGGACAGGTGGCGGCACCTCGGGTACGGGCACGGCCGCCGCGTCCGATACCGCCGGCTCCTCCGCCACGGAGCCGCCGACTCCGTCAGCTCGGTCGCCTCCGTCGGCTCGGTCGGTCCCAGCGGCCTCGTCGGCCCCATCGGCTCCGTGGGTCCCGTCGGACCCGTCGACCCCGTCGGACTCGTTCGGCGGTGGCCCGTGCCGGGGGGCCGATTCCTCGTCGTGCGCGTCCATTCCGCCCCGCTCCGCTCCCGAATCCGGTTCGCTTTCCCGCATTCCCCGCCAGCCGGCCCTATGGCGTCGTGAACGGAGGGTGCCGCGCCGTACCGCACGTGCCGCGACGTTCGAACCGGAACGGTACTCAGACCGGTGGCCCCGCACAGCCCCCACGGGCACAGCGGCCACATCGGAAGCCGTGAGGTTATCCACAGCGGTTGACACCTTACGGCCCTCACCCGACCATGGATTCGAGCTAACCGAACGATCGGTCGGTAGCCGGTCACGAGAGGTGGAGGGGGACGGCATGGCGACAGCAGCCGCCCAGCGCACGGCCCGCGAGGACGCGACCCCGGCGGCCGACAGCGCGGCGCACGAGGCACGCGAGCGCGACTTCGACGCCGCGGTGGCGGCCGACGAGCGCATCGAGCCACGCGACTGGATGCCCGACGCCTACCGCTCCACGCTGATCCGCCAGATGGCGCAGCACGCCCACTCCGAGATCATCGGTATGCAACCGGAGGCGAACTGGATCACGCGGGCGCCCTCCCTGCGCCGCAAGGCGATCCTGATGGCCAAGGTCCAGGACGAGGCGGGCCACGGGCTGTATCTGTACAGCGCGGCCGAGACCCTCGGCGCCGGCCGCGACGAGCTGCTGGACAAGCTGCACAACGGCCGCCAGAAGTACTCGTCGATCTTCAACTATCCGACGCTCACCTGGGCCGACGTCGGCGCCATCGGCTGGCTGGTGGACGGCGCCGCCATCACCAACCAGGTCCCTTTGTGCCGCTGCTCCTACGGGCCGTACGCGCGCGCGATGGTCCGCATCTGCAAGGAGGAGTCCTTCCACCAGCGCCAGGGGTACGAGCTGCTGCTGGCGCTGAGCCGGGGCACACCGGAGCAGCACGAGATGGCGCAGGACGCGGTGAACCGGTGGTGGTGGCCGTCCCTGATGATGTTCGGCCCGCCGGACGACGAGTCCGCGCACTCGGCGCAGTCGATGACCTGGAAGATCAAGCGCCACTCGAACGACGAGCTGCGCCAGCGCTTCGTGGACATCTGCGTCCCGCAGGCGGAGTCGCTCGGCCTGACGCTCCCCGACCCGGAGCTGCGGTGGAACGAGGAGCGGGGACACCATGACTTCGGCCCGATCGACTGGACGGAGTTCCGCGAGGTCCTCAAGGGCAACGGCCCGTGCAACGAACAGCGGATCACCCAGCGCAGGCGCGCCCACGAGGAGGGCGCCTGGGTACGGGAGGCCGCCGCCGCGTACGCGGACAGGCATGCGGGCAAGACGGGCGAGGCGAGCAGGGCAGACCTGACAGAAGCCGCGGGCATGGAAGGTTCCCCGACCGCGAGCACCGCACACGGAGAGGCGCGCGCATGACCACCACCGACTGGCCCCTGTGGGAGGTCTTCGTGCGCTCGCGCCGGGGCCTGGCCCACACCCACGCCGGCAGCCTGCACGCGCCGGACGCCGAGCTGGCCCTGCGCAACGCGCGTGACCTGTACACCCGGCGCGGCGAAGGCGTCTCCATCTGGGTCGTCCCGTCCGCCGCCGTCACGGCCTCCTCCCCCGACGAGAAGGACCCGTTCTTCGAGCCCGCCGCCGACAAGCCGTACCGGCACCCGACCTTCTACGAGATCCCGGACGGGGTGAAGCACCTGTGACCGGATCACCCCTGACCGAACCGACCCCGACCGGAATCACGGTCTCCGCGGCCCTGGCCCTCGGTGACGACGCGCTGGTGCTCTCCCACCGCCTGGGGGAGTGGGCCGGCCACGCCCCGGTCCTGGAGGAGGAGGTCGCCCTCGCCAACATCGCGCTCGACCTGCTGGGCCAGGCCCGGGTGCTGCTCTCCCTGGCCGGTGACGAGGACGAGCTCGCCTACCTCCGCGAGGAGCGCTCCTTTCGGAACGTCCAGTTGGTGGAGCAGCCGAACGGCGACTTCGCCCACACGATCGCTCGCCAGCTCTACTTCTCCACCTACCAGCGCCTGCTGTACGGACGACTGACCGCCGGTGACGGCGAGTTCGCGCCGCTCGCCGCGAAGGCCGTCAAGGAGGTCGCCTACCACCAGGACCACGCCGGGCTGTGGACACTGCGGCTCGGTGACGGCACGGGGCTGAGCCACGAGCGGATGCAGCGGGCGTGCGACGCGTTGTGGCGGTTCACCGGCGAGCTGTTCCAGCCGGTAAAGGGACTGTCCCTGCAAGCCGCGGACTGGACGGAGCTGGAGTCGGACTGGCTGGCGTCCGTCACCCGCGTCCTGCACCGGGCGACGCTCGACGTGCCACAGGGGCCGCGCACCGGCGCCTGGACGGCGGGCGCCGGACGGCAGGGCCTGCACACCGAGCCGTTCGGCCGGATGCTCGCCGAGATGCAGCACCTGCACCGCAGCCACCCGGGCGCGTCATGGTGACCCGCACGCCGTCGCCCGGGGGCGGCACCGCGAGCGCGCTCGAAGCGGAGCTGCGCAGGCTCGCCGGGTCGGTGCCCGACCCCGAGCTGCCCGTGCTCACCCTCGAAGAGCTCGGCGTCCTGCGCTCGGTACACGTCCGCGAGGGCGGCTCGGTCGAGGTGGAGCTGACGCCGACGTACACCGCGTGCCCCGCCGTCGAGGTGATGTGCGTGGACATCGAGCGGGTGCTGCACGAGCACGGCGTACGGGAGGTGTCCGTGCACAAGGTGCTCAGCCCGGCCTGGTCGACGGACGACATCTCCGACGAGGGCCGCCGCAAGCTGCGGGAGTTCGGCATAGCCCCACCGCGCGGCGGACGACCGACGGGCCCGGTACCGATCCCCCTCGGACCGACCCGCACCGCAACACCGACATCGGCACCAACATCGACATCGGCATCGATGCTGTCACCGGCACAACCCCCCTCCGATCCCGTCCCCTGCCCTCTCTGCGGCGCGACCGACACCGAGCTGCTGAGCCGTTTCTCTTCGACCGCCTGCAAGGCGCTGCGGCGCTGCCTGTCCTGCCGTGAGCCGTTCGACCACTTCAAGGAGCTGTGATGGCCCGCTTCCACGCGCTCCCGGTGGCCGCGGTCGACCGGCTCACCGACGACTCCGTAACCCTGACCTTCACCGTGCCGCCCGCCCTGCGCGCGGAGTTCCGCCACACTCCCGGCCAGCACCTCGCCCTGCGCCGCACCGTCGACGGCAGGGAGATACGGCGGACGTACTCGATCTGCTCCCCCGCCCCCGCGGACGAGACCGAGGGCCCCGAGACGCTGCGGGTCGGCGTGCGCCTCGTCGACGGCGGCGCGTTCTCGACGTACGCGCTCAAGGAGATCGCCGCGGGCGACGAGATCGAGGTGATGACGCCGGCGGGGCGCTTCACACTGGATCCGGCCCCGGGCCTGTACGCGGCGGTGGTCGGCGGCAGCGGCATCACGCCGGTGCTGTCGATCGTCGCGACGCTGCTGTCCCGTGAGCCGCGGGCGCGGTTCTGCCTCGTCCGCAGCGACCGGACGTCCGCGTCGACGATGTTCCTGGAGGAGGTCGCGGACCTCAAGGACCGCTTTCCCGAGCGGTTCCAGCTCGTGACGGTGCTCTCCCGGGAGGAGCAGCAGGCGGGGCTGCCGTCCGGGCGGCTCGACGAGACGCGGCTCACCGGACTGCTTCCGGCGCTGCTGCCCGTGGACCGGGTGGCGGGTTGGTTCCTGTGCGGGCCGTTCGGGCTGGTGCAGCAGGCGGAGCGGTCACTGCGCGGACTCGGGGTGCCCCGGTCACGTATCCACGAGGAAATCTTCCACGTGGACGCGAGCCCCACGACCACGGACACCACCACGACCACCGACACGACCGCGGCTGCGACCACAGCGGCATCCACCGCCATGACCGCCACCATGGCCGCCACCGTGACCGCCCGGCTCGACGGACGCGGCGGGACCTGGTCCGTGCGGGAGGGCGAGGCGCTGCTGGACGCCGTGCTGCGCAACCGGTCGGACGCGCCCTACGCCTGCAAGGGCGGGGTGTGCGGGACCTGCCGCGCCTTCCTGGTCTCGGGCGAGGTGCGGATGAACCGCAACTTCGCCCTGGAGCCGGAGGAGACCGAAGCCGGTTACGTACTGGCCTGCCAGTCCCACCCGGTCACGACGGAGGTGGAGCTGGACTTCGACCGCTGACGCGCCCGGCGCGCACCCGTTCCCATCTCTCGGCGACTGCCCTATCTTGACCGCCACTGACGCACTGACGAACCGTCAGATTTGAGCGCTCGTGGGAGGGCGGGACCGTGGACTTCACCTTCACCGAGGAGCAGCAGGGGGCGGCCGAGGCGGCGAAAGCCGTGTTCGCCGGGGTCGCGCCGGACGCAGTGCCCAGTCCGGCCCTCACTCCGGGCGCCGTCGCCGAGGACTTCGACCGGGCGCTGTGGTCCAGGCTGGCCGACGCGGACCTGCTGAGCCTGCTGCTGGACACCGAGTACGGCGGCGCGGGCCTCGACGCCGTCGCGCTCTGCCTGGTGCTGCGCGAGTCCGCGAAGGTACTGGCCCGGGTCCCGCTGCTGGAGAGCACCGCCGCCGCGGTGGCCGTGCAGAGGTACGGCAGCCCGGAGCTGAAGGCGTCCGTGCCGGCGGCGGCGGGCCGGGGCGAGCGCGTGCTGACCGTCGCCGCGAGTGGCCGCACCGGTCACGACCCGGCCGAACTCGCCGTGGCCGCGCACCGGGACGGCGACGCGTGGCTGCTGGACGGCGTCCAGACGGCCGTCCCCTGGGCCTACGACGCGGACGCCGTCCTCGTACCCGCGCACACCGCCGACGGCCGTACGGTCCTCGCCCTCGTCCCCCGGGGCCACGAGGGCGCCGGGCTCGCGGAGCAGATCTCCACCACCGGCGAGCGGCTGGGCGAACTGCGTCTGACCTCCGCCCGGATCGCCGCCCATGACGTCATCGCCGCGGACGGCGCGTGGGAGCGGCTGCGGGAGCTGCTGATCACCGGGACGTGCGCGCTGGCGCTCGGTCTCGGCGAGGCCGTGCTCCGGATGACCAGCTCGTACACGAGCAAGCGGGAGCAGTTCGGGTTCCCGGTCGCCACCTTCCAGGCCGTCGCCGTGCAGGCCGCCGACCGCTACATCGATCTGCGGGCCATGGAGGCCACGCTGTGGCAGGCCGCCTGGCGCATCAGCACGGGCGCGGGCGGGGCGCTCCCGGCCTCCGCGGACGTGGCCGTGGCGAAGATCTGGGCGTCGGACGGCGTACGCCGGGTCGTGCAGACCGCGCAGCACCTGCACGGCGGCTTCGGCGCCGACACTGACTACCCGCTGCACCGGTACCACGCCTGGGCCAAGCAGCTCGAACTGTCGCTGGGCCCGGCGGCGGCACACGAGGAAGCCCTGGGAGACCTGCTGGCCGCCCACCCCTTGGGCTGACCCCGGCCCCACGCCCACCCTATGGGCTGATCCCGGCCCCGGGCCCACTCTCTGGGCTGATCCCGGCCCCGAGGCCACACGCGAACCAGCCACACACCCGCGCGCGGACCGGCGCGGCGGCCGACCGCCGGAACCTAGAGCACGAAGCCCTGCTCGCCCTTGTCGTCCAGGACCGGGCGGCCCGAGGCGGCCCAGACCTGCATGCCTCCGCCGACGTTCACGGCGTCGATGCCCTGCTGGACCAGGTACATGGTGACCTGCGCCGAGCGTCCGCCGGAGCGGCAGATCACGTGGACCCTGCCGTCCTGCGGCGCCGCCTCGGTCAACTCGCCGTAACGCGCCGTGAATTCGCTGATCGGGATGTGCAGCGCTCCCTCGGCGTGACCTGCCTGCCACTCGTCGTCCTCGCGGACGTCCAGCAGGAAGTCTCCGTCCTTGAGTTCCGCGACCTCGACGGTGGGCACACCAGCTCCAAATTGCATGCCCCGACGCTACCCGACCGGACGCCCCGCACAGGCGGACCCCGCCTTCCGGACCGCGGACACGCGCCGGGCTCTAACCGATCAGCTCCGCCAACTGTGCCTCGCGCTCGCCGACCTGGACCAGCAATTGCTCGGCGATCTCGTCGAGCAGCCGGTCGGGATCGTCCGGAGCGATCTTGAGCATCGAGCCGATGGCACTGGCCTCCAGCTCGGCGACCATGAAGGTGAGCAGTTCCTTGCGCTCGGCGAGCCATTCGAGGCGGGCGTAGAGCTCCTCGCTCCGGCTGGGCTCGCGCTCCGCCGGCACCGGTCCGGCGGCCCACTCCGCGGAGAGCTCGCGCAGCAGCGGCTCGTCGCCGCGCGCGTAGGCGGCGTTGACCCGGGTGATGAACTCGTCCCGCCGCCGCCTCTCGGCGTCGTCCTGCGCCAGGTCCGGGTGGGCCTTGCGGACCAACTCGCGGTAGAGACGGCGGGCCTCGTCGCTGGGACGGACCCGCTGCGGGGGCCGCACCGGCTGGTCCGTGAGCATCGCCACGGCCTCCGGGAACAGTCCGTCGCCGTCCATCCAGCCGCCGAGCAGATCCTCGACCCCCGGGATCGGCATGACCCGCGCCCGCGCCTCGTCCGCCTTGCGCACGTCCTCGGGGTCGCCGGTACGGGCCGCCTGCGCCTCGGCGATCTGTGCCTCCAGCTCGTCCAGCCGCGCGTACATCGGTCCGAGCTTCTGGTGGTGCAGCCGGGAGAAGTTCTCGACCTCGACCCGGAAGGTCTCCACCGCGATCTCGTACTCGATCAGCGCCTGCTCGGCCGCCCGCACGGCCCGCTCGAGACGCGCCTCGGGCCGTGCGTCCTCACCGGCCCCTTCCGGCTGCGCGTCCTCACCGGACCCACCGGCAGCCGCAGCACCGGCGGCCGCAGCACCAGCAGCACCGGCGTCCACGGCCTGCCCGGCCCCCGTTCCACCGGCGTCCTCAGGCCGCCCCGTCCCCGCACCACCGGCATCCGCGTCACCGACGCTGTCGGCGGCGCCGTCCGGGGCGGCGTCCGGGGCGGCGTCCGCGCCGACGCCACCGCTGGGGGCGTCCGGGACATCGGTGGTGCTGTCGGGCTGGCTGCGCTCGGCTTCCGGGGTCGTCACTCGTCCAGCCTAGGGCCTGTCGTCCCGCTCACGCCGCAGACGCGGGCCCCGGCCCCGTCGGTCCCTCCTGTCGCACCGTGCGCTCCGCTCACGCCCCGGACCCGCACCGGCCCCGCTCACACCCCGAGCTCGGCGGCCGTGCGGCCGGCCCTGACCGAGGCCACCAGCGCGCTGTGGTCCGCCTCCGTGCGGTCCGCGTAGGCGAGGGCGAAGGTGGCTATCGCCTCGTCCAGCTCCTCGTTCTTCCCGCAGTACCCGGCGATCAGGCGCGGGTCGGCGCTGTGCGAGTGCGCCCGGGCGAGCAGCGCGCCGGTCATCCGCCCGTAGTCGTCGACCTGGTCGGCGGCGAGGGCGGCGGGGTCGACGCTGCCCTTGCGGTTGCGGAACTGCCGCACCTGGAAGTGGCGTCCGCCGACCGTCGTCCAGCCCAGCAGGAAGTCGCTGACCACCTGCATCCGCTTCTGTCCGAGCACGACCCGGCGCCCCTCGTGGTCCACCTCGGGCACCGCGTGGCCCGCCGTCGCCAGATGCGGGAGCAGCGCCGAGGGACGGGCCTCCTTGACCTGGAGGACGAGGGGTTCGCCGCGGTGGTCGAGGAGCAGCACTACGTAGCTGCGGGTGCCCACGCTGCCCGTGCCGACGACGCGGAAGGCCACGTCGTGCACCGCGTACCGCGCGAGCAGGGGGAGGCGGTCCTCCGGCAGCGTCGTCAGATAGTCCTCGAGCGAGGCCATCACCGCCTCGGCCTCGGCGTCCGGCACCCGCCGCAGCACCGGCGGCGCGTCGACGAAGCGCCGCCCGCCGCCCTCCACGGACTCCGTGGACTTCTCCGCGAACCGCCCGCTGGTATTGGCCCGCGCCTTCTCCGAGACCCGCTCCAGGGTGCCGAGCAGGTCGTGCGCGTCGGTGTGCGAGACGAGCTCCTCGTCCGCGATGGCGTTCCACGCGTCCAGGGCGGGCAGCTTCGCCAGCAGGCGCATGGTGCGCCGGTAGGCGCCGACGGTGTCGTGCGCCGCCTCCCGGCAGGTGTCCTCGTCGGCTCCCGCCTCCCGGCCGGCGAGCACCAGCGAGGTGGCGAGCCGCTTGAGGTCCCACTCCCAGGGGCCGTGCACCGTCTCGTCGAAGTCGTTCAGGTCGATGACGAGACGGCCGCGGGCGTCCCCGTACAGGCCGAAGTTCCCCGCGTGCGCGTCGCCGCAGATCTGGGCGCCGATGCCGGTCATGGGGGTGCGCGCGAGGTCGTACGCCATGAGTCCGGCGGAGCCGCGCAGGAAGGCGAAGGGGGTGGCGGCCATCCTGCCGACGCGGATCGGGGTCAGCTCGGGGATCCGGCCGCGGTTGGACTCCTCGACCGCCCTCACCGCGTCCGGGCGGTCCGCGTCCGGCGCCGGCTCGGCGTGCGCGCCGCGCGGCAGCCGCCGCCGCAGCGCCTTGCCCTCCGCCTTGGCGTCCCGCACCGCACCGCCCGCGGGCCGCTCCGCGAAGCCCCGCACCCGGGCGGGTGCCCCGGTGGTGCGCTGCGCCGGAACCGTCGTCCCCGGCTCGGTCATGGCGACCGCCTCCCCCACGCACGAACATCAACTCGTGCTGACCGTACCGCCGCTCGCCGCCGGGCGTCAGACCCTGTGGACAACTCCCCGCCCGCCCGGTTCGGGACCGCGGGGGAGCCGGACCGGCAGTGATATACGTCACCGAAGGCGGCCCCCGACCTGCCCGGAGAGCCCGGCCTGTCCCGAGAACACGACTGGCCCGGGAAACGAGAACGGGCCCCCTTCCTGAGGAAGGGGGCCCGTCCGCTGTGCGCGAGGGGGGAGTTGAACCCCCACGCCCTTGCGGGCACTGGAACCTGAATCCAGCGCGTCTGCCTATTCCGCCACCCGCGCATTGGGTGTGTCGTCCGTCTCCCGCCTGGTGGGGCGAGCGCCTTCCGACATGCAGAAGATTAGCACGCTGTCCGGGGTGGAATCACATCCCTTATCGCCGCCGCCCCGCCCCGGCGCCGCGCGGCCGTCCGCCGGCGCTCCCACCCCCGCCGCCAGGCACTTTCGATCACCGGGGCCCCCGTCCGTGACCAGGGCCCGCGCGCGGGGCCCGGCGATCGCGCGGCACGTTCCCGGGAGATCGCCGGACCGTCCGGGCGGCCGCCCGCGTACCAACCCCAAGCGCTTCACGTATCAACCTCGTACCGGTCCTGGCCATCTCCCAGGGAGGCGGACGAGGCGCACAGTCAGGTGCGGGACACTGGTCTCGCACCGCCTCTACGATCCATGGCACGAGGAGTTCGAAGAGGCGCTCCGGAGGGAACTTCGGGAGGGGACCTCGGGAGGGGACTTCTGATGGCGTCGACACCCGTCGACCGGGCCGACAGGGGGAACCAGCCGATTTCCCGGCGCGTGGATACGATCAGTAAGCAGTACCAGGAAGACGGCGGCCGGCAGTGCGCCGTAAGCGGCACCGCGGTGGGCAGTAGGAACGTGGACGGCGCGACGGCGAGCGGCACGACGAGCAGTACCGGCAGCACGGCAGTGAGTACGGACGTAAGCGGCACACAGGACGACGGCTGAGGAGGAGGTGCCCCATGGGAGTCCTGAAGAAGTTCGAGCAGCGTCTCGAAGGTCTGGTCAACGGCACCTTCGCCAAGGTGTTCAAGTCCGAGGTGCAGCCCGTGGAGATCGCGGGAGCGCTCCAGCGCGAGTGCGACAACAACGCGACGATCTGGAACCGCGAGCGGACGGTCGTCCCCAACGACTTCATCGTGGAGCTGAGCGCGCCGGACTTCGAGCGGCTCAGCCCCTACTCCGGCCAGCTCGGCGACGAGCTCGCCGGCATGGTGCGCGACTACGCCAAGCAGCAGCGCTACACCTTCATGGGACCGATCAAGGTCCACCTGGAGAAGGCGGACGACCTCGACACCGGTCTGTACCGGGTGCGCAGCCGTACGCTCGCCTCCTCCAGCAACCAGCAGGCACCGGCGTCCGCCCCGGCGGGCCCGGCAGGTCCTGCGGGCCCGGCCGCGGGCCGCCCCGGCGGCGGGGGGTACGGCTATCCGCCGGCCGGCCGTCCCACGGGCGCTCCGCCCATGCCGTCCACGCCGCCGCCCGGCGGGTCCCCGATGGGCCAGCGGCCCGCCGCGGCCCCGCAGCCGGGCGGCCGGACGAGACACTGGATCGAGGTCAACGGCACCCGCCATCAGATCTCCCGCCCGACGCTCGTGCTGGGCCGCAGCACCGAAGCCGACGTGCGGATCGACGACCCCGGCGTCTCGCGCCGGCACTGTGAGATCCGGACCGGAACGCCCTCGACGATCCAGGATCTCGGGTCCACCAACGGCATCGTGGTGGACGGGCAGCACACCACCCGCGCTACGCTCCGCGACGGCTCGCGGATCGTCGTGGGCAGTACCACCATCATTTACCGGCAAGCCGAAGGGTGAAGCGGGGGCAATGTCAGAGCTGACCCTCACGGTCATGCGGCTGGGTTTCCTGGCCGTACTGTGGCTGTTCGTGATCGTGGCCGTGCAGGTCATCCGCAGCGACCTGTTCGGTACGCGTGTCACACAGCGCGGCTCGCGCCGGGACAACGGGCGGGCACAGGCGGCCGCCCGGCAGGCGGCGGCTCCCCCGCCCCAGCGCCAGCAGGCGAACGGCGGCGGCGGGCGGCAGCGCCGCGGCGCGCCCACGAAGCTGGTCGTCTCGGAGGGCACCCTCACGGGCACGACCGTCGCGCTCCAGGGCCAGACCATCACGCTGGGCCGCGCGCACGACTCCACGATCGTCCTCGACGACGACTACGCGTCCAGCAGGCACGCCCGGATCTACCCCGACCGGGACGGCCAGTGGATCGTCGAGGACCTCGGTTCCACCAACGGCACCTATCTCGACCGGGCCCGGCTCACGACCCCCACACCGGTCCCGCTGGGCGCGCCGATCCGCATCGGCAAGACCGTCATCGAGCTGCGGAAGTAGTGCCACGTCATGAATAAGCGCGAGCGGAGCGAGCACGCAGCGGCGGTCCACACGACGGACCCCGGCGCGCTCCCGACCGGAGGGTGGGCACCGTGCGGATGTACCCGGAGCCGACGGGCGAGGTGCGCATGAGTCTGTCACTGCGCTTCGCCGCCGGATCGCACAAAGGCATGATCCGCGAGGGCAACGAGGACTCCGGTTACGCCGGTCCGCGCCTGCTCGCGATCGCCGACGGAATGGGCGGCCAGGCCGCCGGTGAGGTCGCCTCGTCCGAGGTGATCTCCACCATCGTCGCGCTCGACGACGACGTCCCCGGCTCCGACATCCTGACGTCGCTCGGCACCGCCGTGCAGCGGGCCAACGACCAGCTCAGGATGATGGTCGAGGAGGACCCCCAGCTCGAGGGCATGGGGACGACGCTGACCGCGCTGCTGTGGACCGGGCAGCGGCTCGGCCTGGTGCACGTCGGCGACTCGCGCGCGTACCTGCTGCGGGACGGTGTGCTCACGCAGATCACGCAGGACCACACCTGGGTGCAGCGCCTCGTCGACGAGGGGCGGATCACCGAGGAGGAGGCCACCACCCACCCGCAGCGCTCCCTGCTGATGCGCGCGCTGGGCAGCGGCGACCACGTGGAGCCCGATCTCTCCATCCGCGAAGTGCGGGCCGGCGACCGGTACTTGATCTGCTCCGACGGCCTGTCGGGGGTGGTCAGCCACCAGACGATGGAGGACACCCTCGCCAGCTACCAGGGCCCCCAGGAGACCGTGCAGGAGCTGATCCAGCTCGCGCTGCGCGGCGGCGGCCCCGACAACATCACGGTGATCATCGCCGATGTCCTCGACATCGACAGCGGCGACACCCTCGCCGCCCAGCTCTCCGACACCCCGGTCGTGGTGGGCGCGGTCGCCGAGAACCAGCAGCAGCTGCACGACAACGGCGCCATGCAGACGCCCGCGGGGCGTGCCGCGGGGCTCGGCCGCCAGGTGCCCGGGCAGGGCGGCGGCGAGTTCGGCCCGCCCGGCAGCGGCGACACCACGGGCTATGTGCAGACCGGCAGCTTCGGCGACTACACGGACGACGACTTCGTCAAGCCGCGCAAGGGCCGCAAGTGGCTCAAGAGATCCTTCTACAGCGTGCTCGCGCTCGCCGTCATCGGCGGCGGACTGTACGGCGGCTACCGCTGGACGCAGACGCAGTACTACGTCGGCACCAAGGGCGAGCACGTCGCGCTGTACCGGGGCATCAGCCAGGACCTGGCCTGGGTCTCGCTCTCGAAGGTGGAGAAGGACCACCCCGAGATCGAACTCAAGTACCTGCCGCCGTACCAGCAGAAGCAGGTCAAGGCGACCATCGCCGAGGGCGGTCTGAGCGACGCCCAGTCGAAGATCGACGAGCTGGCCGTGCAGGCGTCCGCGTGCAAGAAGGACGCCCAGCGCCGCGCGAGCGAGGACAACGCCAAGACCGGCGAAGGTGAGGCCGGCGGCGTCTCGGGAACCACCAAGACCTCACTCACGTCCAAGGCCACACCGACGCCGGACCCGTCGTCGTCGGCGCCCTCGTCCTCCAAGTCCAAGACCGCACCCACTCCCACACCCGGCCCCAGCCTCTCCGAGGAAGAGCAGAAGCTGGTCTCGCTGTGCGGTAAGCAGTAAGCAGCCGTGAGGGGCCCTGTCACACCATGAGCAGTAGTACGAACGCGTCGACGCACCACACGTCCACGATCGGCTCGATCGGCACGCCGAGCCGCCGCAACACCGAGCTCGCGCTGCTGGTGTTCGCCGTCGCCATCCCGGTGTTCGCCTACGCCAACGTGGGCCTCGCCATCAACGACTCGGTGCCGCCGGGCCTGCTGAGCTACGGCCTCGGTCTCGGCCTGCTCGCGGGCGTCGGCCACTTGGTCGTACGGAAGTTCGCGCCGTACGCGGACCCGCTGCTGCTGCCGCTGGCCACGCTCCTGAACGGGCTCGGCCTGGTGCTCATCTGGCGCCTCGACCAGTCCAAGCGGCTCCAGGCGCTGCCCAACTTCGTGTCGGCCGCGCCCCGCCAGCTGCTCTACACCACGCTGGGCATCGCCCTGTTCGTCGTCGTGCTGATCTTCCTGAAGGACCACCGGGTCCTCCAGCGGTACACGTACATCTCGATGATGGCCGCGATGGTGCTGCTGGTCCTGCCGCTGGTGCCGGGCCTGAGTGCCCCGACCTTCGGCGCCAAGATCTGGATCAAGATCCCCGGTCTCGGCACGCTCCAGCCCGGTGAGTTCGCGAAGATCGCCCTGGCGGTGTTCTTCGCCGGTTACCTGATGGTCAAGCGCGACGCGCTGGCCCTGGCCAGCCGCCGCTTCATGGGGCTCTACCTGCCGCGCGGCCGCGACCTGGGCCCGATCCTGGTCGTCTGGGTCATGTCGATCCTGATCCTGGTCTTCGAGACCGACCTCGGTACGTCGCTGCTGTTCTTCGGCATGTTCGTGGTCATGCTGTACGTGGCCACCGAGCGGACGAGCTGGATCGTCTTCGGTCTGCTGATGTCCGGGGCCGGCGCCGTCGGCGTCGCCTCCTTCGAACCGCACGTGCAGCAGCGCGTCCAGGCCTGGCTCAACCCGCTGGGCGAGTACAAGCTCAGCCAGCAGGGCGTCGTCGGCCACTCCGAGCAGTCGATGGAGGCCCTGTGGGCCTTCGGCTCGGGCGGCACCCTCGGCACCGGCCTCGGCCAGGGCAACTCCGACCTGATCAAGTTCGCCGCCAACTCCGACTTCATCCTCGCCACCTTCGGCGAGGAGCTGGGCCTGGCGGGCATCATGGCGATCCTGCTGCTGTACGGCCTGATCGTGGAGCGCGGTGTGCGCACGGCGCTCGCCGCCCGCGACCCGTTCGGCAAGCTGCTGGCCGTCGGCCTGTCCGGCGCCTTCGCCCTCCAGGTCTTCGTCGTCGCCGGCGGCGTGATGGGCCTGATCCCGCTGACCGGTATGACGATGCCGTTCCTGGCGTACGGAGGCTCCTCCGTCCTCGCCAACTGGGCGCTGATCGGCGTGCTGATCCGGATCAGCGACACCGCGCGCCGCCCGGCGCCCGCCCCCGCACCGAACCCCGACGCCGAGATGACCCAGGTGGTCCGACCGTGAACAAGCCCCTGCGCCGGATCGCGATCTTCTGCGGACTGCTCGTCATGGCCCTGCTGGTCCGTGACAACTGGCTTCAGTACGTCAAGGCGGACACGCTGAAGAACGACACGCTCAACCGCCGTGTCGCCATCGAGCGGTACGCCACGCCCCGCGGCGACATCATCGTCGACGGCAAGTCGATCACCGGTTACAAGAAGACGACCGGCAGCGACTTCGAGTACAAGCGCACCTACAAGGACGGCGCCATGTGGTCGCCCGTCACCGGGTACGCCTCGCAGGCGTTCGGCGCCACCCAGCTCGAGTCCATCGAGGACGGCATACTCACCGGCAACGACGACCGGCTGTTCTTCCGCAACACCCTTGACATGATCACCGGCAAGAAGAAGCAGGGCGGCAACGTCGTCACCACCCTGAACTCGGCTGCGCAGAAGGCCGCGTACCAGGGGCTGCTGAAGCAGGGCAAGGGCGCCGTCGCCGCGATCGACCCGCAGACCGGCGCGATCCTGGCGCTGGCCTCCACGCCGTCGTACGACCCGTCGACGTTCGCCGGGAACTCCACGGACACCGACACCAAGGCCTGGCAGAAGATCCAGAAGAAGGCCGACCCGGACGACCCGATGCTCAACCGGGCGCTGCGCGAGACCTACCCGCCGGGCTCCACCTTCAAGGTCGTCACCGCCGCCGCGGCGCTGGAGAACGGCCTGTACGACAGCGCGGACGACAAGACTGATTCGCCGCTGCCGTACAACCTGCCGACCACCTCGCAGCCACTGAACAACGAGGGCAACCTCCCCTGCGAGGACGCCACCATGCGCGAGGCGCTGCGGGTCTCCTGCAACACCGTCTTCGGCAAGATCGGCGCCGACCTCGGCAAGGACAAGATGACGGAGGAGGCCGAGAAGTTCGGCTTCAACGCCGAGCAGTTCGTGCCGGTGCGCTCCAACGCCTCCGTCTTCCCCAAGAAGATGGACCAGCCGCAGACCGCGCTCAGCTCGATCGGCCAGTTCGAGACCGCCGCGACGCCGCTCCAGATGGCCATGGTGGCCTCCGCCGTCGCCAACAACGGCGAGCTGATGAAGCCGTACATGGTCGACAAGCTCCAGGCGCCCAACCTCGACGTCATCGAGCAGACCGAGCCCGAGTCGCTGAGCCGGCCGCTCACCGAGAAGAACGCGCAGATCCTTCAGTCGATGATGGAGACGGTCGTCCAGAAGGGCACCGGCACCAACGCCCAGATCTCCGGCGTCACCGTCGGCGGCAAGACGGGTACCGCCCAGCACGGCGTGGACAACAGCGAGAACCCGTACGCGTGGTTCATCTCCTACGCCAAGCTGAGCGACGGCAGCTCCCCGGTGGCCGTCGCCGTGGTGGTCGAGGACGAGAGCGCCAACCGTGACGACATCTCGGGAGGTGGCCTCGCGGCGCCCATCGCCAAGAGCGTGATGAAGGCAGTCATCGACAGCAAGAAGTGACCCCCGTCACGTCCCCTTCACATCGGTGCACGTTGCGATACCGGTCCTGTATCGGGTGACGGTTCTGGCCAGGTCACACAAGGCGAGCCGGGTACGGTATGCCCGGACGGCACACCGCCGGACCACACAAGGTGCGGTAGGGACCGACGGAGAGGGCTGGTAGGTAGCTATGGAAGAGCCGCGTCGCCTCGGCGGCCGGTACGAGCTGGGCCAGGTGCTCGGCCGTGGTGGCATGGCGGAGGTCTACCTCGCGCATGACACCCGGCTGGGGCGCACGGTGGCGGTGAAGACGCTGCGGGCGGACCTCGCGCGCGACCCGTCGTTCCAGGCCCGGTTCCGCCGGGAGGCCCAGTCGGCCGCCTCGCTCAACCATCCCGCGATCGTCGCCGTGTACGACACGGGTGAGGACTACATCGACGGCACCTCCATCCCGTACATCGTGATGGAGTACGTCGACGGGTCCACGCTGCGCGAGCTGCTGCACTCCGGGCGCAAGCTGCTGCCCGAGCGGGCCATGGAGATGACCATCGGCATCCTCCAGGCCCTGGAGTACTCGCACCGCAACGGCATCGTCCACCGCGACATCAAGCCGGCCAACGTCATGCTGACGCGCAACGGCCAGGTCAAGGTCATGGACTTCGGCATCGCCCGTGCGATGGGTGACGCCGGCATGACGATGACGCAGACCGCCGCCGTGATCGGCACCGCCCAGTACCTCTCCCCGGAGCAGGCCAAGGGCGAGCAGGTCGACGCCCGCTCCGACCTGTACTCCACCGGCTGTCTGCTCTACGAGCTGCTGACCGTGCGCCCGCCGTTCGTGGGCGACTCCCCGGTCGCGGTGGCCTACCAGCACGTGCGCGAGGAGGCCCAGCCGCCGAGCGTCTTCGACCCCGAGATCACGCCCGAGATGGACGCGATCGTGCTGAAGGCGCTCACCAAGGACCCGGACTACCGCTACCAGTCCGCCGACGAGATGCGCGCCGACATCGAGGCCTGCCTCGACGGCCAGCCCGTCGCGGCCACCGCCGCCATGGGCTCCGTCGGCTACGGCTACGGCGACGACCAGGCCACCACGGCCCTCAGGTCCACGGACGCGCAGGCCACCACCATGCTGCCGCCGATGAACTCGGACGACGGCGGCTACGGCTACGACGAGCGCCCCGACCGCCGCCGCCAGAAGAAGAACAACACCTCCACGATCCTGCTGATCGTGGCCGGCGTGCTGGTCCTCGTCGGCGCCATCCTGATCGGCAAGTACGCCCTCGGCGGCAACGGCGGGGGCGACGAGCCCTTCGAGGCCCCGAACTTCGTCGGTGTGTCGAAGTCCGAGGCCAAGGAGATGGCGGAGAACCGCGAGCTGAAGCTGACGTTCTCCAGCAAGGCCTGCGAGAACCAGACCAAGGGCAAGGTCTGCTCGCAGGACCCGGAGGCCAAGACCGAGGTCGAGAAGGGTGACACCGTCAACCTGGTGATCTCGACCGGCGCGCCCAAGGTCGCGGTGCCGAACGTCATCAACGAATCCCTCGACGATGCCAAGGAGAAGCTCGAGGGCGACAAGTACCAGTTCCAGGTCGAGACGAAGACGCAGGAGTCCAGCGAGGACGCCGGCACGGTCCTCGACCAGGACCCGGGGCTGGGTGAGGAAGTGGAGAAGGGCTCCACGATCACGCTCACCGTCGCCAAGGAGAAGAAGCAGACCACCGTCCCGGACGTCACCGGCAAGAGCTGCGACGAGGCCAAGAGCCAGCTCCAGGCCAGCGGGCTCACCGGCAGCTGCACCGACGTCGAGAGCGACTCGGTCGAGGAGGGCAAGGTCATCCAGACCGTCCCCGCGGCCAACTCGCCGGTCGACCCCGGTTCCTCGGTGACCATCCAGGTCGCCAAGGCCAAGGAGGCGGAGAAGGTCACCGTCCCGAACCTGGTGGCCTCGCGTCTGAAGGACGCCAAGAAGGCGCTGGAGGAGAACGGCCTGTCCGTCGGCAACATCAACGGATCGCAGGACGACAACGCCTTCGTCATCTCGTCCGACCCGGGCTCAGGCAACCAGGTCGACAAGGGCTCCGCGGTGAACCTGACCACCACCGGCGTGAACGGCAACAACAACGGCGGCAACAACAACGGCGGCACGAACTTCTTCGGGACCAACGGCGTGGCGAGCCGTATCGAGGAGGACTGACGGACGCCGCCGTCCGGCACCGCGTACGCCGAAGCCCCGGTACCCCGCAGAGGGGGCCGGGGCTTCGGCGTAGGCGTTGTGTCCGTGCGAGCGTATGCGGGGTCCGGCGGTGGCCCCGTAGGCGTCGGCTAGCGCAGTTCCTTCGGGGGCGTGCGGTCGCTGTCGACCTTCTCCACCCGCTCCAGCTCGCCCCAGACGACATAGCGGTAGCGGGAGGTGAAGACGGGCGTGCAGGTCGTCAGGGTGATGTAGCGGCCGGCCTTCTTCCTGCCGGACTCCTTCGGGACCGCCGAGAGGACCTTCACGTTGTACTTGGAGGTCTCCGGCAGGACCGAGAAGACCTTGTAGACGTACCAGTCGTCCTTGGTCTCGAAGACGATCGCGTCGCCCTTCCTGACCTTGTCGATGTTGTGGAACTTGGCGCCGTGTCCGTCGCGGTGGGCGGCCAGCGAGAAGTTGCCCGTCCTGTCCTGCGGGAGCGCCGACTTCACGGGGTCCGTGTAGTACCCGGCGACACCGCCGTTGAGGATCTTGGTCGAGGTGCCCTTCTCGACCAGCACCTCGCCGTTCTTCATCGACGGCACGTGCAGGAAGCCGATGCCGTTCTTGGTGTCCAGGCTGCCGGGGCCGTCCTCGGACCAGTGGTCGCGGACCTTGTCGCCCTGCTTGTCCGCCGCGCGGTCGGCCACGACGTTCGTCCACCACAGCGAGTAGACGACGAACAGCCCGAGCACCAGGCCCGCGGTGATGAGGAGTTCACCGAAGACGCTGACGGCCAGCGCGAGCCGGCCGGAGCCCCGGCGTCGCGGCGCGGTCCCCCCGGCCTCGGCCCGGTCGCCGGCGTCGGCGCGCTCGTCGTGGTCCGTCCTCGCTGCCACTGTGCATCTTCCCCGTCTGGTACGTCCCGGGCGTCTTGGGCCCGGAGTGATTCCGAAAGCGCCGGGAAACCCGTCCGTGCCCGCCTGCCCGACGGGTGCCTAGTCGACGAGCGCGTCCGGTTTGCCCTTGCTGCGCGGCCGTTCCTCGACCATCTTGCCCCAGACGATCATCCGGTACTTGCTGGTGAATTCCGGCGTACACGTGGTCAGTGTGATGTAACGGCCCGCCTTGGTGAAACCCGACCCCTGTGGAATCGCGTTCAGGACACTGGTGTTGGACGGCGACGTCACCGGCAGGATCGACGTCATCTCGTAGACGTAGTACGTGTCCTGGGTCTCCACGACGATCGGATCGCCGGGCTGGAGGCGGTTGATGTACCGGAAGGGCTCGCCGTGGGTGTTGCGGTGTCCGGCGATCCCGAAGTTGCCCGTCTTGGCGTCCGGCATCGCGGTCGGCACACTGTCCTCGCCGTAGTGCCCGACCATGCCGCGGTCGAGGACCTTGGTCTTGCTGATGCCCTCGGCGATCGGGGTGACCACGTCCAGTTTCGGGATGTGCAGGATGGCGAAGCCCTGCCCCGGCTCGAACACCCCGGGCTTGCGCTTGCCGCTCGCCCAGTCCTCCTGGAGGTGGTGCGCGGCGCTGCCCGCCTGCTGGTGCGCCCGGACGTTGGACCACCAGAGCTGGTAGGTCACGAACAGCAGCATCAGGACGCCGGTGGTGATGAACAGTTCACCGACCGCCCGGCTCACGAGGACGCCCGCGCCGGGCCGCTGCGCCCGCGCCGCGCGTCTCGCCTCCATGCGGGAGCCGGGCGCGGCCGGTGCGGAGCCTTCGGAAGGGGTCTCCGCGGCCGTCTGCGGGGCTCCGCGCCGTCCCCGGCGGGCAGCGGCCCGGCGGCGTGCCGCGCGCCCTCCAGCGGCGGATATGGACCCGCCTGCGGCGCCTCCCGCGTCCCCGGCGGCTCCGGCCGTCCCAGGAGCCTCTGCGGAACCGCGGTGCGCCCCGGTCCCGCGCCGTACGTCCGCCACCCGCAGCGCCACCGTCTCGTCGCTGCCGTGCGCGCCGCCGCGCACGCCGCCGGGGGCGTCGCCGCCGCGGGCCGTCAGCGCCTCGCCGTCGACCCGCAGGGCCACCGTCTCGTCGTCGGCCGGCCGGGACGGCGTCTGCGCCGGCTGATACGACTGCGGCGCTCGCCGGGTCTGCCGGGTCTGCGGGGCCTGCGGGGCCTGCGGGGCGGCTCCGTACCAGTCGTGGGTGTCCTGGGTGGCGTGGGTGCTCTGGGCGTCCTGGGTGCCGTGGGGATAGCCGGTGGGGTCGTACCAGTCCTCCTGGGGCGCGGCTCCGGGCCGCTGCGCCGGGAGGGGGTCCGTCAGCGGGTCGGCGAGCCGGTCGACGGCCGCCTCGAACGCGCCGCCGTCCCCCCGGGCGCCGTCCTGTCGCATGCCGCCCTCGAACGCCTCGGCACCCCCGTAGGCGGCCTCGCCGCCGTAGGGGGCGCTGTCGCGCTCGGGGCGCAGCGCGGTCACGCCGTGGCCCTGCCCACCACCGGGGCGAGCCCCGCCGACCTCGCCACCGCGCCCGCGTCGCCGCACTCCGCCAGCCAGTTGGCCAGCATCAGGTGCCCGTGCTCGGTGAGCACCGACTCGGGGTGGAACTGCACACCCTCGACCGGCAGTTCGCGGTGTCTGAGGCCCATGATGATCCCGTCGTGCGTACGGGCCGTGACCTCGAGCTCGGCCGGTACGGTCGGGGGTTCGGCGGCCAGCGAGTGGTAGCGGGTGGCCGTGAACGGGGACGGCAGGCCCGCGAAGACGCCGCGGCCCTCGTGCTCGACGAGGGAGGTCTTGCCGTGCAGCAGCTCCGGCGCGCGGTCCACCACTCCGCCGTACGCGACCTGCATCGACTGCATGCCGAGGCAGACGCCGAAGACGGGGACGCCGGTCGCGGCGCAGTGCCGGACCATGTCGATGCAGACGCCGGCCTGCTCGGGGGCGCCGGGGCCCGGTGAGAGCAGCACCCCGTCGAAGCCGTCCTGGGCATGCACGGTCGACACCTCGTCGTTGCGCACCACCTCGCACTCGGCGCCGAGCTGGTACAGGTACTGGACCAGGTTGAAGACGAAGCTGTCGTAGTTGTCGACGACGAGGATCCGGGCGCTCACTGGTCGTTCACCGTCACATCGTTGAAGGGCAGCAGCGGTTCGGCCCACGGGAAGACGTACTGGAACAGCACGTAGACCACCGCGAGGACCAGGACGAGCGCGATCAGCGCGCGCACCCATGCGTTCCCCGGCAGATGCCGCCAGATCCAGCCGTACATGCCGTCCCTTCCGTAGCACCACGGCCCCAGAGTCACGTCCTGCACCACCGGACTCACGCCGTCACCGCACCAGACTAACGGCGGAGCGCTTCCGGTTTCCCGGCCTCCACAGGCTGGGTGGAATCCAGGTGCGCCCAGACGATCAGCCGGTGACTGTGCCCCCACTCCGGATCACACGTGGTCAGCGTCAGATAGCGGCCCGCACGCGTGTAGCCGGACTTCTCCGGTACGGGGTCGATGACCGCGACGTCCCCGGGCAGCGTCCGGTACGGCTTCGTATCGATCCGGTACGTGAACCAGGTCGTGCCGTCGGTGAGCACCACCGCGTCTCCCTTGCGCAGCCTGGGGAAGTCCTTGAACGGGTCCCCGTAGGTGCGGCGGTGGCCCGCGACCGCGAAATTCCCCTGCTGCCCGAGCTGCCCGGTGCGGGTGTAGTGGCCGAGGCCCTTCTTCAGGGTGCCGACACCGGTGCCTTCGAGGACGGGCTTGTTCCACGTGAAACCGAGGCGCGGGATGTACATGATCGCGAAGGGCTCGCCGTTCACGTACGGCTCGGGTTCCGGGACGCCGGTCGGCGCGCGGCCCGTGGGCGACGATCCGGAGCCGGTGCCGTCACCGGCCGCAGGCGATCCCGACGGGGCGGGAGTCGGCTGCATCGCCTCCCGGGACCACCGGTCCTCCAGCTTGTCGATCTGCTGGCCCATGACGTCGTCGGCCTTCACGCCCGTCCAGAACAGCACGTAGACGACGAAGAGCACGATCACGGTGCCGACGGTGATGCACAGCTCGCTGATCGTCCTGACGACCGTCCGCACCGAGATGGCCGTTCGCACCGTTCGCACCGACACGGGGACCCCCAGGGACAGCTTGCTCGCGCCTTACTCGACGGGCTGCGCGTAGTGGAGGTTCACTGTGCCCGAGTAGCCGGGAAGAGTCACCGTCCCGTCCTCCTCGACTTTCCAGCCGAGCCCGTAGACGTTGACGTACACCATGTAGTTCTGGATCGCGGGCGACTCCGCCAGGGCCTTCTGCAACGTCTCCGGGTCTCCCACCGCGGTGATCTTGTACGGCGGCGAGTAGACGCGGCCCTGGAGGATCAGGGTGTTGCCGACGCAGCGCACGGCGCTGGTGGATATCAACCGCTGGTCCATCACCTTGATGCCCCCGGCACCGCCCTGCCAGAGCGCGTTGACCACGGCCTGGAGGTCCTGCTGGTGGATGACCAGGTAGTCGGGCTGGGGCTCGGGGTAGCCGGGCAGCTTGGCGGTGGCGTTCGGCGGGGCGTCGTCGAGCGTGACCGTGACGGCCTCGCCCTTGAGTCTCTGCGTGCCCGCCTTCTTCTCCAGCGCCTTCAGCTTGTCGTCCTCGGCCTCGGTGCGGCCGTCGTCCCGTTCGGCGAGTGCCTCGACGTCGTCCCTCAGGGAGCCGTTGGATTCATCGAGTTCGCCGTTCTTGTGGCTGCGTTCCTGAATCAGGTCGGAAAGCTTCAGCAAGGAGGTATCCGTACGGATATTGGTTCCCTTGGCCGTATTGAAGCTCGTGAAGAAAATCAGGCCGGCCAGGGCGAAGACGCCCACGGTGAGCACCCGCACGGGCCGGAAACGGCGTGCGCGGACGGGGCTGGAACCGGTCCCGGGGGAGTCGGCAGAATTGCTCAACGTACCCTTATCTCCTTAAGCGCCGCGGAAGCACTACGCTAACGGACGCCCGGGGGAGCGCTCAGAGTCCCCTTGTACGCTGCCCCCGAGCCCGCCCCGCCCCAGTTCACTGCGCGGCCACGCAGCGCATCGACAGGAGAGACCCTCGTGCCGAAGTCACGTATCCGCAAGAAGGCCGACTACACGCCGCCGCCGTCGAAGCAGACGACGGCCATCAAGCTGAACAGCCGCGGCTGGGTCGCACCGGTCATGCTGGCCATGTTTCTCATCGGCCTCGCCTGGATCGTCGTCTTCTATGTGACGGACGGCTCGCTGCCGGTCGAAGCTCTGGGCAACTGGAACATCGTTGTCGGCTTCGGCTTCATCGCGGCGGGATTCGGCGTCTCCACCCAGTGGAAGTAGAGCGGCCTCGGGCAGGTTATCCACAGCCGTTTTCCACAGTGGGGAAAAAGAACGACGATCTGTGGATAACCCAGCCGGGGTTGACGCCGGTGTGACTGGCCTACCGGGATGCGGAAACCTGTTCGCCCCCTGCCTCACCTGCGGAAACTCGGGTGAGCGACAGGGGGCACAGTTGTTCCCGCACTGCGTGCACAAGATCGACCACAGTCTGTGGACAACACACCGGTTCACGGTCGCTCAGGTGAGCTGCGCGGTCCTCACCAGCGTGACTACGACCACGGCCACCAGCACCAGAGCACTCACTCCGTACTGGATCACGGTCCGGCGCTCCCGCGGCGCGTGGACCATCGCGTAGCCCACGACCACGCCCGCGACCAGACCGCCGATGTGGGCCTGCCACGCGATGTTGCCCCAGCCGCCGAAGGTGAAGATCAGGTTGATCGCCAGCAGGGCGAGCACCGGGCGCATGTCGTAGTTGAGGCGCCGCAGCAGGACGGCCGTCGCGCCGAAGAGACCGAAGATCGCCCCGGACGCCCCGAGCGTGGCCTGCCCCGGTTCGGCGAGCAGATAGGTCAGGGCGCTGCCCGCGAGACCCGAGACGAAGTAGAGCGTGAGGTAGCGGGCGCGGCCGAGCGCGGCCTCCAGCGGGCCACCGATCCACCACAGGCTCAGCATGTTGAACAGGATGTGGAAGAAACTGCTGGGCAGGTGCAGGAACATCGACGTCACCAGCCGGTACCACTGGCCCTCCGCGACGCCCTCCAGCGGGCCCATCGGCGTCACGATCGCCCGGCCGACGAGTTCGAAGCGGTCGGTGAAGCGGTCGCCGACGGCCAGCTGGACCAGGAAGACGGCGAGATTGACGCCGATCAGGATCTTCGTGACCAGCCGCGGGTCGGCGGTGAGGGTGCCGCCCGCGAGGGTGCGGGGCCGGCTCGCCGCCGGCGCGTGCCCCGTACCGGAGCCCTCGCGCACGCACTCCGGGCACTGGAACCCCACCGAGGCGCTGACCATGCAGTCGGGGCAGATCGGACGCTCGCAGCGGGTGCAGCGGATGCCGGTCTCCCGGTCGGGGTGCCGGTAGCAGGTGGGCGGGGTCTGCGCGCCCTGCGGTCCCTGGTCGTGCGGTCCCTGCGGGCTGCCTGGCGCCTGGTCCATCCGGGTCCCCTCAGCGTTGACGTACGACGGCCGCGCGCCGGGCAGGCAGCGGTCCGCGCGGACTCCGCGGACCCTGTGCGCAACGCACCGCCCCGCCCGTCCTTACGGATGAGCGGGGCGTTTGGTTCCCTGCGGGACCCGTCGGGGCTCGGCCCTCGCGGGTCACGGAGACCCGGTGGGCTCAGCCCTCGCGGGTCTCGATGACGACCGACTCGATGACGACGTCGCTGACCGGACGGTCCGTGCGCGGGTTCGTCTGGGCCGACGCGATGGCGTCCACGACCTTCTGGCTCGCCCCGTCGGTGACCTCACCGAAGATGGTGTGCTTGCGGGTCAGCCAGGCCGTCGGCGCGACGGTGACGAAGAACTGCGAGCCGTTGGTGCCCGGCCCGGCGTTCGCCATGGCCAGCAAGTACGGCTTGTCGAAGGCGAGGTCCGGGTGGAACTCGTCCTCGAACTGGTAGCCCGGGCCGCCGGTGCCGTTGCCCAGCGGGTCACCGCCCTGGATCATGAACCCGCTGATCACCCGGTGGAAGACCGTGCCGTCGTAGAGCTTGTCCGTGGACTTCTCACCGGTTGCCGGGTTGACCCACTCACGCTCGCCCTTGGCGAGCTCGACGAAGTTCCGGACCGTCTTGGGCGCGTGGTTCGGCAGAAGCCGGACTTCGATGTCGCCTTGGTTGGTCTTCAGGGTGGCGTAAAGCTGCTCAGCCACGATCTGCCTTCCGTTGCCTACTCTGACCCCCCGATCCTCGCACGGACCGGCACGCGCGTCTGCCGCCGCCACCGTTCCGGTGGTTCCGGTCCCTCCGCCGCGTGGCATTCCGCCACGGTTCCCGGGCACACGTGCGAGGTGACGTCTGGAGAAAACCGGTCGAGTACTCGCGGACAGGGGCGCGCCGCGGGGATCCGTGGCATTGTCGTCGACAAGCTCCCGTTCCCCCCTGTTCATGCCCTATTGGACCCGATCGTCGCCTGTCAGCCGCTTGCACGCCCCCTGACCGGCTTCCGCTTCGGACCCCGTCCGGGGCCGGCCGCCATGACCCGGATGCCCGCCCACGCATGCCCCGAGCACCACTGACAGGCATGATCCCGATAAGGGCGGAAAGGTGAAATACCGTACGCCACCGAGGAGGAGGAGACCCGTGACCCGCATCGACAGCGTGCGCGCCGCGACCGGCTCGGCAAAGGACAGCGTGCTGCACGCCGCGGAAGTGGTGGCGCCCTACGCCGACACGGCCAAGGACAAGGCTGCGCACTACGCACACGAGGCACGCGTACGGCTCGCGCCGAAGGTGTCCCAGGCGACCGAGCAGGCGCGCGTCCAGTACGCGGCCCATCTCGCACCGCGTGTGGACCAGGCCCGTTCCCATGTCCCGCCGAAGGTCGACCAGGCCGCCCACGACGCCGCCGCCCGTACGCGCAAGGCGGCCCGGCAGGCGGCCGAGTACTCGAAGCCGAGGATCGACCAGGCCGTGGCCGCGGCAGGGCCCGTCCGCGAGGAGGCGGCGGCGCGAGGAGTCGCCGCGCTGGCGGCGCTGCGCGGCCAGGTGTCACCCCAGCAGATCCAGAAGCTGGTCCGCAAGCGGGAGCGGCGGGCCAGGGTCGGCCGTGCGGTCAAGGGACTGGCCGTCATCGGCCTCCTGGCGGGCGGCGCCTTCGCCGCCTGGAAGTGGTGGGACAAGCAGGCCAACCCGGACTGGCTGGTCGAGCCGCCCGCCGCCACCGAGGTCCCGGAGACCAGCCGTCTCACGTCGGTCGACGGTGGCGGCCAGTCCGTACTCGACCCCGAGGTCCAGGCCAAGCAGGCCGAGGAGGAGTCAGCGGAGCAGGACGAACGCCGCTGATCCGGCCGGCGGGCGAATACCGCCGATCCGGACACCGGGCGGATCCCGCTCATCGGATCTCCGCTGAGCGGATCCTGCTGATCGGACATCGCTGATCCGGCCATCGGGCCGGCCTCAACGGCGCCGTGGGGCAGAAGACTTGACGGGTCTTCTGCCCCACGGCGTTTCCGTCTCTTCCCTCAACGCCGTCCATTCGACGGCGTTGTTTCACGTGGAACACCGCCCCGCGCCCCGGGTTTACAGCAGTCACCCGCGATGACGTTTGCAATGCCCCGTACGCACAACCTCCACCACAACCCCCTTAACGGAGCGCATTGCCCCGGTTACCGGCCCCTGTACGCATCCCCTCCCACATGGACTCCTTCACGGACATGAGAATCCGCACATCACACGGACGATCCGCACGGAGATCACGGGAGTGCGCCGGACCGCAACTGTTTGCACAAAGGAATGCAACCAAAGCAAAGCCTCACTCGTGACGCAGGTCACCGGCGACGCGTCCGAGTACCTCTGCACGGCGCCCCGACGCCGGAGAAGAGAGGGCATACAAAAACCGGCCAGTCGCCGCGGTGGGCGTCCGGCCGGTCCGGTGTGTGGAGCCTAGGGGAGTCGAACCCCTGACATCTGCCATGCAAAGACAGCGCTCTACCAACTGAGCTAAGGCCCCTCAAGAGGGACGTCCGGCCGGCGGGATCTCGTACCGGCGGGCGCCGCAGACCAGAGTACCGGGTCACCCCCGGGATTCCGCAAAAAGATTGGGGGTCCCCGAGGACGACCACTCTCCGTAAGATGCTCGACGTGGTTCGCGACAGCGAACCGCCGTACTTGGGGAAGCGATGGGGAGACGCAATGGACGCCGCACAGCAGGAAGCAACTGCCAGAGCCAGGGAGCTACAGCGGAACTGGTACGGGGAGCCACTGGGGGCACTCTTCCGCAGGCTCATCGACGATCTGGGTCTCAACCAGGCACGTCTCGCCGGAGTGCTGGGTCTGTCGGCGCCGATGCTGTCGCAGCTCATGAGCGGCCAGCGCGCCAAGATCGGTAATCCGGCGGTGGTTCAGCGCGTCCAGCTCCTCCAGGACCTGGCGGGGCAGGTCGCGGACGGCAGCGTCAGCGCGGCCGAGGCGACCGAGCGGATGGAAGAGATCAAGAAGTCCCAGGGAGGCTCGGTGCTCAGCAACACCACGCAGTCGACGACCAGTTCGGGCGCCCCGACGGTCAAGCGCGTGGTCCGTGAGATCCAGTCGCTGCTGCGCTCGGTGGCCGCCGCCGGCGACATCATAGAAGCGGCGGACACCCTCGCCCCGACCCACCCGGAACTGGCAGAGTTCCTCCGGGTGTACGGCGCGGGCCGCACCTCCGACGCGGTGGCGCACTACCAGGCCCACCAGAACTGAGCAGCGGCCCGGCCCCGCCGGGCACCCCGCCGACGACGTCCTGTCGGGTCTTCCGGCCACCGGGAGGCAGGCAGCCGGGCACCTCGAAGAGGCGGACACAGCAGGCAGGCGCAGCACGAAGCCGCCCGGCAGCCGGGGCAGCAGGGCACCGGAGAGCGCCCCGGTACGCAGGCGCTCTCCGCGTTCCAGCGCGCCGGGCGCCACGTACGAGGCCGCCCGGCCGACCGCCGAAGGGGGAGCGAGGCACGAGCATGGGTGAGGTCTTCGCCGGCCGGTACGAACTGGTCGACCCGGTCGGACGTGGGGGAGTCGGCGCGGTCTGGCGCGCCTGGGACCACCGGCGGCGCCGGTACGTGGCCGCCAAGGTCCTCCAGCAGAGCGACGCGCACTCCCTGCTGCGTTTCGTGCGCGAGCAGGCGCTGCGCATCGACCATCCCCATGTGCTGGCGCCCGCCAGCTGGGCCGCCGACGACGACAAGGTCCTGTTCACCATGGACCTGGTGGCCGGCGGATCGCTGGTCCATCTCGTCAACGACTACGGCCCGCTGCCCGTCCCGTTCGTCTGCACGCTGCTCGACCAGCTCCTCTCGGGGCTCGCCGCGGTGCACGCGGAAGGCGTCGTGCACCGCGACATCAAACCCGCCAACGTCCTGCTGGAGGCCACCGGCGCGGCCCGTCCGCGGCTGCGCCTGTCCGACTTCGGCATCGCGATGCGGCTCGGCGAGCCCCGGCTGACGGAGACGAACTACGTGGTGGGGACGCCGGGTTACCTGGCACCCGAACAAATGCTGGGCGCCGAACCGGACTTCCCCTCCGACCTTTTCGCCGTCGGCCTCGTCGCCCTGTACCTCCTCGAGGGCGCCAAACCGGACGCCAAGGCCCTCATCGAGTACTTCGCGGCCCACGGCACGCCGGGGGCGCCCCAGAGCATCCCCGAGCCGCTGTGGCAGGTCGTGGCCACGCTGCTCCAGCCGGACCCGGACGCCAGGTTCCGCACCGCCACGGGGGCGCGCAAGGCGCTCGCGGCCGCCGCCGAGCTCCTGCCCGAGCCCGGACCCGACGTCGAGCCGGTCGAGGTCTTCGACCAGGTCGGCCCCCTGCCGGACGGGTACGGGCCGCGGGGGCCGCTCAAGGACGCCCCGGGCCTCGAACAGTCCGGCCCCCGTGCGGACGGCGCGTTGCCGCCGCAGGGGGCGGGGACCGGTCCGCACGGGGCGGGGACCGCTCCGCATCCGTCCGGCAGCGGGCGGACTCCTCCGGTCCCCGGGACGGCCCCTGGTACGGCTCTTGGAACGGCCCTTGGGACGGGGCCGCTCCAGGGCGGTGCAGTCGGCGCTCCGACGCCCGCTGGGCGAACGCCCGACGGGGCGACGGCTGCCAGTTCGGAGGCTGCCGGTTCAGGAGCTGCCGGTTCAGCGGTCACCGGGTCGGCGCCTGGAGGACCGACGGCTGCTGGTCCCGCGCCCACAGACCCGCCGACGACCGGTCCCGTACCCGCCGGTCCTGTATCCATCGGACCTGCACCCGCCGGTCCCGTACCCACCGGACCTGCACCCGCCGGTCCCGTACCCGCCGGTCCCGTACCCACCGGACCTGCACCCGCCGGTCCCGTACCCGCCGGTCCGGTGTCCGCGCCGCCCGGGATGGGCCCCGTACCGCCCCTCCCCGCGGCGGGCCCGCTGTCCGCACCGCCTGACGCGGGGCCGGTGTCCGCACCGCCCGGGACCGACGCCGCGCACCTGCCTCCCGGGACCCACGGCACGCCACCGCCTCCGACCGGGAGCGGAACCGTTCCGCCACGCCCCGGTTCCGATGCGCTGCCGCCTTCCGTCGGCACCAGCACTGGCGCCGTCCCCCCGTACCCCGCCGACGGCGCCTTCCCGCCCCGTCCTGACACCGCTCCCGCCCCGCCCGGCGCCCAGAACGGGACGGGACACCCGCACACCGGGGCACCACCCGCGCAAGGCCTCCACGGCGGCATCCCCCCGCGCCCCACCAGGGACGCCTTCTCCACGCAGTCCCAGATCAGCCACGTACCCCACCCCACGGCCCCTGAGGACACCGAGGCAGCCCCCGACACCACGGCACCGCGGCCGCCCACCATGTCGGACACCGGAAGTTTCCACCTGCCCCCGCCGCAGCCCCAGCCGTCGACTCCCCCGGCCAGGCCGACGCACGTACAGGCGCCGGCCTTCGTCCTGACGCACGTCGCCTCCCCCCATCAGCCCACGCCGACAGCGCCCGCCACCCCGCTGCCGCAGCAAGCGTCCACCCTGACCGGCGCGTACACCGCACCGGCTCCGCAGATCGCGCCGCCGCCGCGGCAGGCCAGCGCGCGGCACCGCACCAGGCGCCCCGGACCACCCGCGAAAGTGGCCGTCCCCGTCCTGCTCCTGGCGCTCCTCTGCTTCGCGGTCGGCTTCTGGGCCCTGACCCGGATCTGACCCCCGGGAACCTGCCCGTCAGTGCCCCGCCGTCGTCCGCACGGACCGCACCCGCCGTCGCGCGACGGCCCGCCACACCCACAGCGTGAGCACCAGCACCGTCCCCGAGCCGATCCCGGCCACGGCGACCACCTTCATGGCGGGATCCCCCTGACCTGTGGCTTCGTCACTGCCACCGGTACCGCCGCCACCGTCCCCCGCGCTCCCCGCCGCACCGCCCGCCGGAGCCCGCGCCGTGTCACCCGTCGCCCCCTGCTCCGCCTCGGCGCGCTCCTCGGCCGTCACCTCGAACGCCCCGCGCGGCTCCGTGCCCCCCGCGTACGCGGGCCCGTCCTCCGCGTCGCCGCTCACCCGGACCCGCAGGGTCAGTCCGAACGGCCCTTCGCCGAACTTCTCGGCGACCCGCTCACTGAGGTGCACCACCAGGTAGTACGCGCCGGCGAATCGCATCCCGCTGGTCCGGCCGTTGATCGAGAACCGGTTGCCGTAGTCGACGGGCGGCAGCGCGGGCAGCGACGCGGCCCGCTGACTGCCGTCGTAGCCGGAACCCACGTCGTCGACGTGACCGCGTACGGGGTTGTAGAGCGCCATTGCCAGGGCCGTGCCGACGTAGCCGTTGCCGCTGCCGGAGCCGCCCAGCTCGGCGGTCGTGTAGAGCTGCTGGCCCCAGTCGACGGGCACCTTGTAGAAAAGCGTCTGCCCGGGTTCGATCCCGGCCTTCCAGACCCCCTGCCCGAGCGCGGCGGCCTCGCCGAAGCCCGCACCGCCCGCGCGGCTCGTGGCGTCCCCCTGAAGGACCTCGGGCGAGGCGGAGTCCCAGGTCTCGGGCGCGGTGGTCGACCCGCCGGTGCGCAGCGGCGGCTCCGACACGTAGTCCAGCTCCAGGTCCCAGGTGCCGGACGGGGAGCTGGGCGTGGAGCTGCGCTCGACGACGAGGTAGTACGTGCCGGCCTCCTGGCACGCGTACGTGTTGTGGCCGATCTCCCGGGACGCCCAGGCCGCGACGGGGTGCGGGCTCTGGGTCGGGCCGATGTGCGCGGCCTCGGACGAGCAGGTGGAACCGTCGGCGTTCTGCACGGACACCTTGATGCCGTCCGCGGAGGTGACCTCCGTACCCGCCCTGGGGACGGCCGTGGCGGAGACGTACGCGTTGGAGGTGCCGTCCAGATCGAGCCGGTAGTAGAGCTTCCCGTCCTTCTTGATGGCGCTGCGGTACTCGCTGCCCGCCTCCAGCCGTACGGCCTCCGTGGTCCCGTCGGCTCCGGCGACCGTCCCGGCGTCCTCGGAGAAGGCGTACGGCCGCGGAGTGTCGGCCTCCGGGACCCGTACCGGCACGGCCCCGGGACCCCGTACCGGCACGGCCGCCGCCTCGCCCGCTGCCGCCGCCGCGCACAGCGTTGTCAGCACTGTCAGCACCGCCAGTACCGTCGGCGCCGGCCGCCGTCCCCCGCCGTGCCGCTGCCGCTCCTTCAGGACCGTGCGCCGCCCCACACGCGCCACCCCTCGTCGTAGCCCCGGGTCGTGGCCCATCCTGCCCCGCCCGCCCCCGCGGCGCCCGCCCTCTGCGCACGAGCGGCCGAAATGGCTACCTAGAAGATCCCGGCACCCGTCCCGGCACCCGGCCTGCCGCGCCGCCCCGGAGACGTCCCGGAGACGTCCCGCCGCGCCGCCGACAGAGCCGCGGCAACACAAAACCCCGACCGCTGAGGCGGTCGGGGCCTGTTCTGAGACTGGTGTCGATCCTCACGAACCCGTGGGCACGGAGTCGGTCGCCTCCGTCCACAGATCCTGCTCGGCGCGATCCGCCTGGATCTGGCGGTACACGAGGAGCCCGCCGATGGCGGCCAGTGCGACCAGGAGAAGCTTCTTCACCGCGCGACCTCGTCTTTCCTTGACGTAGGGGACTTCTGGCGCCCGACTATACACACCGACCGATACCGATCGGTGACCTGCGTCGGCCCTCAACTCCCGGCCGGTTCGGCCCAGTACGGACAGGTCCCGGTCTCCTTTTCGGACGGTTATCACTCATCACACACTGTGACTTTCCGGTCCGCTTCCCTACTTTTCGGGCTTCCTGCACCCATCCGGGTGGTGTTGATCTGAACATCGACGCGCGAGGGGCGTCGGTCCACCACTTCCCGGCCCACATACACATCATGAGGAAAGTACGCAAATCGCCCGACCCGAAAGTGAGGGACCATGGCCCAGAACAAGGTCATGACGCTGTGGACCACCATCGTCACCGCCTTCCTCGCGCTGTGCACGGCGCTGGGACTCATCACGACCGCCTCGGCCTCGCCGGTACCGCAGACCGAGACCCCGCGCAACAGCAGCAGCGACAGCGACAGCAGCCGCGACAGCGGCGCGAGTCTCCCGGCGCAGACGACGCCCTACTGGTCCTGGTCCTACAGCCGGTCCCTCCCCCCGACGATGAAGCAGCGCATCCGCGCCGAGGCCCACGGTTCCTCACCGAGCTGCCGGCACCGTCCGCCCTCCGACGACACGTCGGCCGAGGCGGCCGCCCCTTGCGACGACTCCCGCACCACTGACGAGGCCGACCCGGAAGTCCTCACGCCCCTCCAGCGCTGATCCCGGGGCTTTGCCTCAACCCTCCCACCCTGACGTAGCGGCGAACTTGCGTACAAAGCCACACAGGGCAGCGAAAAGGCCCGGCGACTCCCCGAGTCGCCGGGCCTTTCGCACGTCCACAGGCAAGGACGGCACATCCACAGGCGAGGCCCCCGGAATGCCGAAGACCCCCGGTCGATATGGACCGGGGGTCTTCGTACTGCACTGTGGGGCTAACAGGATTTGAACCTGTGGCCTCATCCTTATCAGGGATGCGCTCTAACCAACTGAGCTATAGCCCCGCCGCGCTCTGCGGTGTGTGTCCCGCGCGCTGACCTCTGAAGATTAGCGCACGACGCGGTCAGTCCCAAAATCGGTATCCGCGGTATGCGGGGCGAGCCCGGACAGGCGTCCGGGCTCAGCGCGTACGACGGCGGCCGGTGGCCGCTACTCGTCCTCGGCGAGGGTCAGCTCGACACCGCCGACGAAGCCCGCGGAGAGGTTGTAGATGAAGGCGCCGAGCGTCGCCAGCGCCGTGGCGAGGACGACGTCGATGACCGCGATGATCGCCGTGAACATCAGCACGTGCGGCAGCGACAGGAAGGACTGCAGGTCAAAGCCGTTGGACTCGTTCGAGCCCGTGGCCTCGGAGATCGTGCCGCCGACGGTCGAGAAGACGCCCATCGCGTCCATGACCATCCACAGCACCGCGGAGGCCACGATCGTGCAGATGCCGAGCGCGATGGAGAGCAGGAAGCTGACCTTCATCACCGACCACGGGTCGGCCTTGGCGACGCGCAGGCGCGCCTTGCGGGTGCGCGGCGTGGTGCGGGCGCCGGTCCGCGGCCGGCGCGTCACGCCCGCCGGTGCGGGCTGGTACGCCTGCGGCGGGTGGTAAGGCCCGGCCGGCTGCTGCGGCTGCCGTTCGCCCGGCAGCGCCGAACCGGCCTGCGCGGCCGGTGCCGGTGGTGCCTGGGCCGCCGGGCCCGCTCCGGCCGCGTAACTCTGGGCCTGCGGACCTCGGGTGTCCGTCACAGTTCCCCCCTGGGATCCATGAGAGTCATGGGAGTCGGTCGCATCCGTGGCGGAGCCACGGCCGCCGTCCGTATCCTCACCGGCCGTTTCCGTACCAGCGGCCCCGGCGCCCGTGGCTCCGCTCACGATGACTCACTCCTCGCGCTACTCGGCCGAGGACTGCCCGCCCTCGTCCGTTCCGGCGGCCGCGACGCCGTCGGAAGTCTCGTCGTCGGCGCCCGCGCCGTCGACTTCCTCCGCTTCGCGACCGGCCTCGGCGTTACGAGCGATACCGACCACGGCATCGCGCTTGCCCAGGTTGATCAGTTGGACGCCCATGGTGTCACGGCCCGTCTCCCTGACCTCGTTGACTCGCGTACGAATCACACCACCCGACAGCGTGATGGCGAGGATCTCGTCGGTCTCCTCGACCACCAGCGCGCCGACGAGCGAACCGCGGTCCTCGACGATCTTGGCGGCCTTGATTCCCAGGCCACCGCGACCCTGGACTCGGTACTCGTCGACGGCGGTCCGCTTGGCGTACCCGCCGTCCGTGGCAGTGAACACGAACGTACCGGGTCGAACAACATTCATCGAGAGCAGCTGGTCGCCTTCACGGAAACTCATGCCCTTGACGCCCGAGGTGGCACGGCCCATCGGTCGCAGGGCCTCATCCGTGGCCGTGAACCTGATCGACTGGGCCTTCTTGCTGATCAGCAGCAGATCGTCCTCGGCCGACACCAGCTCGGCTCCGATCAGTTCGTCATCGGAACCGTCCTCCGTCTCACGGAGGTTGATGGCGATGACACCGCCGGAGCGCGGGGAGTCGTAGTCCTTCAGGGACGTCTTCTTGACCAGACCGCCCTTGGTGGCGAGCACCAGGTAGGGCGCGGCCTCGTAGTCGCGGATCGCCAGGATCTCCGCGATGGCCTCGTCCGGCTGGAAGGCCAGCAGGTTCGCCACGTGCTGCCCGCGCGCGTCCCGGCCGGCGTCCGGGAGTTCGTACGCCTTCGCCCGGTAGACGCGGCCCTTGTTGGTGAAGAAGAGCAGCCAGTGGTGCGTGGTGGAGACGAAGAAGTGGTCGACGATGTCGTCCTGCTTCAGCTTCGTACCGCGTACGCCCTTGCCGCCGCGCTTCTGCGAGCGGTAGTCCTCGGTCTTGGTGCGCTTGATGTAGCCGCCGCGGGTGATCGTGACGACGATGTCCTCTTCGGCGATCAGGTCCTCGATGGACATGTCACCGTCGAAGGGCACCAGCGCGGAGCGGCGGTCCTCGCCGAACTTGTCGACGATCGCGGCCAGTTCCTCGCTGATGATGCCGCGCTGGCGCTCGGGCGAGGCGAGGATCGCGTTGTACTCGCGAATCCTCGCCTGGAGCTCGTCGTGCTCCGAGACGATCTTCTGACGCTCCAGGGCGGCCAGCCGGCGCAGCTGCATCTCGAGGATGGCGTTGGCCTGGATCTCGTCGATCTCCAGCAGGCCCATCAGGCCCTCGCGCGCGATCTCGACGGTGTCGCTGCGCCGGATCAGCGCGATGACCTCGTCGATGGCGTCCAGGGCCTTCAGCAGGCCGCGCAGGATGTGCGCCCGCTCCTCGGCCTTGCGCAGCCGGAAGCGCGTACGGCGGACGATGACCTCGATCTGGTGCGCCACCCAGTGCCGGATGAACGCGTCCAGGGAGAGGGTGCGCGGCACGCCGTCGACCAGCGCCAGCATGTTGGCGCCGAAGTTGGTCTGGAGGTCGGTGTGCTTGTACAGGTTGTTCAGGACGACCTTGGCGACCGCGTCCCGCTTGAGCACGATGACCAGGCGCTGACCCGTACGGGACGACGTCTCGTCGCGGACGTCCGCGATACCGCCGACCTTGCCGTCCTTCACCAGGTCGGCGATCTTCTGCGCCAGGTTGTCCGGGTTGACCTGGTAGGGCAGCTCGGTGACCACCAGGCACTGGCGGTTCTGGATCTCCTCGACCTCGACGACCGCGCGCATCGTGATGGAGCCGCGCCCCGTGCGGTACGCCTCCTCGATGCCCTTGCGGCCCACCACCAGGGCGCCGGTCGGGAAGTCGGGGCCCTTGATGCGCTCGACCAGCGCGTCCAGGAGCTCCTCGTGGGAGGCCTCCGGGTTCTCCAGGTACCACTGCGCGCCCTCGGCGACCTCGCGCAGGTTGTGCGGCGGGATGTTGGTCGCCATGCCGACCGCGATGCCCGCCGAGCCGTTGATCAGCAGGTTCGGGAAGCGGGACGGCAGGACGGTCGGCTCCTGGGAGCGGCCGTCGTAGTTGTCCGTGAAGTCGACGGTCTCCTCGTCGATGTCGCGGACCATCTCCATGGACAGCGGCGCCATCTTGCACTCGGTGTACCGCATGGCGGCCGCCGGGTCGTTGCCCGGGGAACCGAAGTTGCCGTTGGAGTCCACCAGCGGCATCCGCATCGACCACGGCTGCGCCAGGCGGACCAGCGCGTCGTAGATCGAGGAGTCGCCGTGCGGGTGGTAGTTGCCCATGACGTCGCCGACGACGCGGGCGCACTTGTAGAAGCCCTTCTCGGGCCGGTAGCCGCCGTCGTACATGGCGTACAGGACGCGGCGGTGGACGGGCTTGAGGCCGTCCCGCACGTCCGGCAGCGCACGCGAGACGATGACGGACATCGCGTAGTCGAGGTAGGAGCGCTGCATCTCCGTCTCGAGCCCGACGGGCTCGACGCGCAGGGTCAGGCCCTCTTCCTCGGGGACGGCTGGGGTGTTCTCGTCGGCCATTGCTGGTGAAGATCCTTTCTGACGCGGTCAGGTGGCTGAGACCGACTCAGATGTCGAGGAAACGGACGTCCTTGGCATTGCGCTGGATGAACGCGCGGCGCGCCTCGACGTCCTCGCCCATGAGGACGGAGAAGAGGTCGTCGGCCTGCGCGGCGTCGTCGAGCGTGACCTGGCCGAGGACGCGGTGCTCCTGGTCCATCGTCGTGATGCGCAGCTCCTCGGCGTTCATCTCGCCCAGACCCTTGAAGCGCTGGACGGAGTCGTCGCGGATCCGCTTGCCGTTCTGCCGGCCGAGCTCGATCAGGGCGTCGCGCTCGCGGTCCGAGTACGCGTACTCGAAGTCGTCACGGCCCCACTTGATCTTGTAGAGCGGGGGGCGCGACAGGAACACGTGCCCGGCCTCGACCAGCGGCCGCATGAAGCGGAACAGGAAGGTCAGCAGCAGGGTGTTGATGTGCTGGCCGTCGACGTCGGCGTCCGCCATCAGGATGATCTTGTGGTAGCGGAGCTTCTCGATGTCGAAGTCCTCGTGGACCCCGGTGCCGAAGGCCGAGATCAGCGCCTGGATCTCCTGGTTCTGAAGGATCTTGTCGATCCGCGCCTTCTCGACGTTGAGGATCTTGCCCCGGATCGGGAGGATCGCCTGGTACTGCGGGTTCCGGCCGGACTTGGCCGAGCCGCCGGCGGAGTCGCCCTCGACGATGAAGATCTCGCACTTGTCGGGGTCGTTCGACTGGCAGTCGGACAGCTTGCCCGGCAGGGACGCCGTCTCCAGAAGGCCCTTGCGCCGTGTCAGGTCACGGGCCTTGCGGGCCGCCACGCGCGCGGTGGCCGCCTGGATGGACTTGCGGATGATGTCCGAGGCTTCGTTCGGATTGCGGTCCAGCCAGTCCGTGAGGTGCTCGTGCACCACCTTCTGCACGAAGGTCTTGGCCTCCGTGTTGCCCAGCTTCGTCTTGGTCTGGCCCTCGAACTGGGGCTCGCCGAGCTTGACCGAGATGATCGCCGTCAGACCCTCGCGGATGTCGTCGCCCGTGAGGTTGTCGTCCTTCTCGCGCAGCAGCTTCTTGTCGCGCGCGTACCGGTTGATGAGACCGGTGAGCGCCGCGCGGAAGCCCTCCTCGTGCGTACCGCCCTCGTGGGTGTGGATGGTGTTGGCGAAGGAGTACACGCCCTCGCTGTAGCCGTTGTTCCACTGCATCGCGACCTCGACGGAGAGCAGCCGCTCCTTGTCCTCGGCCTCGATGTCGATCACGGTGGGGTGGACGACCTCTCCCTTGCGGGAGTTCAGGTACTTCACGAAGTCGACGATGCCGCCTTCGTAGTGGTACGTGACGGTCTTGACTTCGTCCTTCTCGTCGGCGCCCGCCTCGTCCGCCCCGGTGACGGCCTTCGCCGACTCACGCTCGTCGGTGAGCTTGATCGTCAAGCCCTTGTTGAGGAACGCCATCTCCTGGAAGCGCCGCGAGAGCGTCTCGAAGGAGTAGTCCGTGGTCTCGAAGATGTCGCCGTCGGCCCAGAAGGTGACCGACGTACCGGTCTGCTCGATGGCCTCGTGCTTGGCGAGCGGGGCCGTCGGGACACCCAGCTTGTAGTCCTGCGTCCAGCGGTGGCCGTCGGTCCTGACCTCGACGGCGACCTTCGTGGAGAGCGCGTTCACGACGGAGACGCCTACGCCGTGCAGACCGCCGGAGACGGCATACCCGCCGCCGCCGAACTTGCCGCCCGCGTGCAGCACGGTCAGCACGACCTCCACGGCGGGCTTGCCCTCGGAGGGCACGATGCCCACCGGGATGCCACGGCCGTTGTCGACGACGCGGACGCCGCCGTCGGCGAGGATCGTGACCTCGATCGTGTCCGCGTGGCCGGCCAGCGCCTCGTCGACCGAGTTGTCGACGACCTCGTACACGAGGTGGTGCAGGCCGCGCTCACCGGTCGAGCCGATGTACATGCCCGGTCGCTTGCGGACCGCGTCCAGACCCTCGAGGACGGTGATGGCGCTGGCGTCGTACGAGGTCTTGGCCTCGCCGTTGTCGCCGGCGTCGGTGGACGGGATGTTCTCGTTGGGGTTGCCGGAATCGGCCACGAAGCGCCCTTTCTGGCACAGCACAAGCCAAGCTCCCGGCTGGTGGCCGGAGCGGCTGCGGCGTGTTGCGTTGGTAAGCCTTAGTCAGCGTTGCTCGGTGTGTCCCACAAGTGGGGCGGGATTAGCTTCCAGTCTACCGGTAGCGCCGACAGTGATGGGGGTTTGCCGGTACCTGAGTCCGCATGTGCCGCCCTCAATCGGTCTCGTCCGACTCCCCATATGCGGAACGGGGCTCCAAGAGGCTCACAGCGGCACTCAGCGCTTCCGGGTGTCAACCCCTAGCTACCGCCGAGTCAGGTCATCCGTAGGTGTCCCCGGGACCGGTGCTCCCAGGGGCGCGCAAGGGGCCGAAACGACGGGCGGGGCCCCCGGGACCGAGGACCTTGATCAGCCGGACCGTGCCGTGCCCGAGGTCCTGGTTCAGCCGGGCGACGAGCTGCGGGGCCAGCAGCCGGAGCTGCGTCGCCCACGCCGTCGAGTCGCAGCTCACGGTCAGTACACGCTCGTCCTCGTCGTACTTCTGCGGCACACAGTGCTTGGCCAGGTCCTCTCCGACGATCTCCGGCCAGCGGCCCATCACGCCGCCCACCGCCGCCGGTGCCTCCCAGCCGCGCTCGGTCAGCAGCCGGTTGATCGCGGCGCCGAGCGCCATCGGGTCCCGCCCGTCGGCGCGGGCCCCGGAGCGCAGGCCCCCGCCGCGCCGGGCCTGCTTCTTCTGCCGGGCGGCGTCCCCACGCGCGCGGGCCTGCTCCCTCGCGGCGCGCAGCGCCACGCGCGCGAGGTCGACGCCGGACGGCTCGGCGCCCTTCTTCGGCCCGTCGCCCCGCCCGGCGTCCCCGGATGTGTTTTCCGTCATACGCGCTCCACGGAGCCCTCGGACACGGCGAACCGCGTCCCCGTCAGTACGTGCGGTACGTCGTCGTCCACCGCGGCCGTCACCAGCACCTGCTCGCCCGGCGCGACCAGCTCGGCCAGCCGCTCCCGGCGCCGGGTGTCCAGCTCGGCGAAGACGTCGTCCAGGACGAGCACCGGCTCGTTCCCCTCGGCCCGCAGCAGGTCGTACGAGGCCAGCCGCAGCGCGAGCGCGTACGACCAGGACTCGCCGTGCGACGCGTACCCCTTGGCGGGCAGCTGCCCCAGCTTCAGGAGGAGCTCGTCCCGGTGCGGGCCCACCAGCGTGACGCCGCGCTCGATCTCCTGCTTGCGGGCCTCGGCCAGGGCCGCCATCAGCTGTTCGTACAGCTCCTCGCGCGCGTGGCCGGTGATCTCCGGCGACGAGGGCCGGTATTCGAGCATGATCGGGCCGCCGCCGGGGGCCAGCTGCTCGTACGCCTTGTCGGCCAGCGGCTGGAGCGCGGCGACCAGGTCGAGGCGCTGGGCGAGCAGTTCCGCGCCCACGCGCGCGAGGTGCTGGTCCCAGACGTCGAGCGTGGAGAGGTCCATGGTGCGGCCGCCGTGCCGGCGGGCCAGCGCGGCCGACTTCAGCAGGGTGTTGCGCTGCTTGAGCACCCGGTCGTAGTCGGAGCGGACGCCGGCGATACGCGGGGAGCGGGCGGTGATCAGCTCGTCCAGGAAGCGGCGCCGCTCCCCGGGGTCGCCCTTGACCAGCGCGAGATCCTCGGGCGCGAAGAGCACCGTACGTACGATGCCCAGCACGTCACGCGGTCTGACCTGCGAGGACCTGTTGATGCGGGCGCGGTTGGCCTTCCCGGGGTTCAGCTCCAGCTCGACGAGCTGCTGCCGGTCGCCCTGGCGGACGTTGGCCCTGATGATCGCGCGGTCGGCGCCCATGCGAACCAGGGGCGCGTCCGAGGAGACGCGGTGGCTGCCGAGGGTCGCGAGATAGCCGACCGCCTCGACCAGATTCGTCTTCCCCTGGCCGTTCGGGCCGACGAACGCGGTGACGCCCGGGTCGAGCGGCACCTCGACCCGGGCGTACGAGCGGAAGTCGGCCAGCGACAGATGCGTGACGTGCATGGTCGTTCGCCGACCTCCCCCAACGTGGTGGTGCTTCGGTTTTCCCCCGGTCGTCCCGGGTTTTCCCCGGGCTGTGGACAACCGGGTCACCCGGACTGCTGAGAGCTCCGGGTCACCCGGTGTGCGGAACACCCGGGGTGTGGATCAACTCTTCTCGACGGCGTGGCCGCCGAACTGGTTGCGCAGCGCGGCGATCATCTTCATCTGCGGCGAGTCCTCCTGGCGGGAGGAGAAGCGGGCGAACAGGG